>CALHKJ010000548.1 GCA_938033975.1 uncultured Saprospiraceae bacterium
GAACCTTTTCACCGCCCAGACGTAATTATCAATGCCGATTTAAAGGAAGAAAAAAGTATACTAATCTTTAATGACAGACAATCTGAACTTGATGAATTCACAGGATTATCAATATATGTAAATTATATCTATCTGAAAAACGCTGACCAAGGTGATTTAGAGGTACTTGTGCCGTCACCATACAATCATACTCCATTCGAAGAGAACGTAATTTTTGAATATGGAAAAACTTACAAGATTGAAATAATCTTTGATCTTGATGAAATGGTACAAGAGATAGATGGACAATATAGAATTAATTCAAATTTCGAAGTTGAAATTATCGAACTGTAGTCAAAAGTGATTCTTGACAAGAAAAATATAGCCCTCATTAAGAAAGATAGAACTGCACAAAAACAGTTTTATGATTTCATCTATGAAAACCTATTTCATATTCCAAATAGGTACAATAAAACCAAACGCTTAGCTGAAGAAATTTTCAATGATGCAATGCTCAAAATTTTTGAGTCTTTGAATAAGCAAAAGAAAATCGATAATGCTTTAGCTTGGAGTAGCAAAATAATATTCAATACGACGATCGACTCGCTCAGAAAAGAAATTAAAATGAGCGAAAGATTTTCCTACCCAGATGAATTGCCAATCACGGAGAGTTCAATGAACAACGCATTAGACCACCTCGCGATTGAGGAATTGTTCGAATGCATCCAAACTTTAGATCGAAATCAATTGGCTGTCTTTTCTCTTTACGAAATTGACGGTTACTCTCATAAAGAAATAAGCGAGCTAATAAATATCAGTGTAAGTAATTCGAAATATTTATTGCATATGGCAAAGAAAGAATTAAGAGTTAAAGTCCAAACTTTTCAATAACAATCAATAGAATGAAAGATTTTCGAGATAATATAAAAAATTACAAAGCCTCTCCTAATGACCAAGTTTGGGAAAGGATGTTGATCAAAAAAGAAAAGAAAGGAATCAAAAAAATGAAATTATTCCTTTATTTACTTCTAGCAATAAATGCTGCAGCACTGATTTTTTGGTCCATTCAAAATTGGAATTCTCCAACAATTGACACAAACTCATCAGGACATGCATCAAGTAAAAATGATATCATATTAGAGAATACTGAAGATTCGAAAAAAATTATTCAATTAACTGAATTAAGTAATCTTAATCAAGAGAAAATTAGTTCATTATCAGCTGAAAATAGCAATTTAAAAAGTCAACTACTTCAACTTAAAGAATCTCTAGAAATTAATAAACTAAGATTTTCTAAACTAGCCAATCAAAACAACCCTTCAGGAATTCCAGTTAGAAAAACTACTCCAGTTTTATTCAATGCACTTGAGATCGCATTACAACCTAAGGAAACAGAAAAGATTGAACTAACAGACAACTCAGTTATAACTTTTCTTCCTGCAATCAATAAAAATTACTTACAAGACTATTTAATTGACTTAGCAAGTAAAAAGAAGCATTCCATACTATATTTCCAGAATGAAACAATCATCAATGAGAAAGCTCAAAATTGGTATTTAAGTGTAGGTACCAATTACGAATATCTTGTTGCCGAAAAACAAAGAAGTATCGTTTTAGGCTTATATCGATCTTTAGGAAAGCGTTTTGATGCCGGAATTACTTTTGAATTTTCAAATCAAAGAGAAAGAAGCAGATACAAATTTGACAGCAAAGTCGTTGATCAAAAAACTGTAGCTCATGGATTATTTATAATTAGATATAAAGCTTTCCGTATTAACAAGTTTATGATTCATGCTGACGCAGGCGTTGGATACAGGATTCTCAGATTTACCAACCGAGAATCTTCCATGATTAGAGGTGAACTTCAATACATCAATGACCTCAGAAGGGGGCACGGTTTAGATTTGCAGCTTGGTATTGGAACGACTTACCAGATTTCTCCACAACTTAATCTTGGGACTCGAATTTTTCTAGATGCAAACTTACTGCACACAAACTTAAATCTTAATTACAGATTCTAATAAACATCTAAAAAAGAAGGAGGTCAATTGGCCTCCTTCTTTTTTATAATTTCTCTTCCACTATTTTCAGAATCTCTTTCTCCTCTTTCTCAGCATGACTTAAAATGCCTTCAGCTTCCTTTAAGGTGTTTTCAACATAGCTTGCATCATCAAGATCTTTGCAATTAATCTTCACATTTAGATAGGCCCCATAGACGGCAGCCTTACAACAAAGTGCACCAACTCCTGCATCCGATACAGAATTGGGATTACCCGTTTCTGCCATTTGCCTAAGCATAGGAAAACAATCATTGGAAGTTTTCATGACATCAAGAGGTACCTCAATAGCATTCTTAGTTGCTGCTTCCATTGCATCTTTTCTAGCTTGCTGTTCAATAGAATTACCTTTTGGCATTCTTACAGCATCTATGATTGCATTAAATGCTGCGGTATCAGCATCTACCAAATGCAATAATTTGTCTTTTAATTTTTGACCCTCTTCTGCTGCCTTACTAAATTCTTCCCATCTCTTATCCCATCCTCTTTTATGACTTGAAAGATTGGCTACCATCGTACCAAGTGCTGCGCCAAGTGAACCTAAGTAAGCTGCAATACTTCCTCCACCTGGGGCAGGTGATTCTGAAGCCGTCTCATTAGCAAAATCGGTTAAATTCTTATTGACTAGTAGACTATCATTGTCTTCGGCGAGCAAATATTCTATCACTTTTTTCTTAGGGTCAAATGGACCTAATTCATCTAAGCCCAAAGACTTTACTGCAATATGAATAATTTCTTCTTCAGAAATCCCCAAAGATCTGTTCTGCTGCTCTAAGAAGTATTTACCTGCATCCAATAATACTTTTTTAGGAACAAGCCCAACCAACTCAGAACCTGTTACTCGTATTCCTCTTCTGTTTGCAGACTCACGACATGCCTCGAAGGCTTCATGCAATGAGGTGATACTTATATTTGTCAGATTCATAGAAATCTGTGCTTGATTGTATTCATCTATAAACCAACCAATTGCTTTTACAGATTTCAAGGCACCTGGAGTTCTTATAGCATCCCCATTAGCATCTCTTTGAATTACATTTTTTATCTTCAATACCCTACCCTTTTCTCTCACATCAAAAGCAATGGCATTTGCTCTTCGCACTGAGGTAGTGTTGAGGTTTACATTATAGGCAACCAAAAAGTCTCTTGCGCCAATCGCCGTTGCTCCAGCTTTAGCATTAAAACTTGAAGGACCATAATCCGGTTTCCAATGTGAATCTTTTAATTTTTTGGGAAGACCTTCATATTCACCAGCTCTCACTGTAGCCAAATTTTTCCTGTCTGCTTGAGTTGCAGCTGATTCATATAAATAAAACGGAATATCCAAGGTGCTGCCAGCCTTCTCTCCTAGTTTTTTTGCGTATTCCACAACTTCCTCCATGCTTATGTTAGAAATAGGAATCAATGGGCATACATCTGTAGCTCCCATCCTTGGATGTTCACCTTTATGCTTGGACATATCAATTACTTCGCTCGCCTTTTTTATCGCCTGATAAGCTGCCTCTACAACAGCATCAGGTGGCCCAACAAATGTTACAACTGTTCTATTGGTCGCCTTGCCCGGATCTACATCTAAAAGTTTTACATCGTCAATCTTTTCGATCTCATCAGTGATCTGCTTGATGATTTTCATATCTCGACCTTCACTAAAATTTGGAACACATTCTATCAATTGTCTTCTCGCCATGACTATTTTACGTTTTGATGTTTTAATACTTGATATTTCCAATGCAAATGTAGAATTTTAGGAGTACTTTGAAGTGTAAATATGGTCAAGAAGATTAATTTCATATTATCCCTAAGTTTTATCACTTTAAGCCTCTTCGCACAAGAGGTTCTTGTCTCTAGTGATATCAGTATTAGAAATAACCTTTCCTATGATATTATTGGTGAAGTAGATGATAAAATTATTCTATTCAGGGATGCAGGCAATGAATACTTCATGGAAACCTTTGATGATGAGATGGGAATGATCTTATCAACCTCAATTGTTTTCGAAGAGCCAAAGGTTAACATTTATAATATTCTCGGATTGGATTCTAGCTTCCAGATACAATATGGGTATGCTGATAAAGATTCTATCCGTATCATGTCAAGGAGATACAATTCGAAGGCTGTACTTGTTGATAGTGTGTCACTTTTTACTGTCGAAAAAAGATTATTTAAACAATATAAGTTTGTACATAGTGAAGACCGCTCCAAAACACTTCTCTTCAATAAAGGAAGAAAGAATGATCTTGAATTACATTGGATAGACAATAGAGCAAACCAAAGATGGTTTAGTGGAGTTTATGAAATTATAAATGTTGACCTTCTCGAAGATTTTCGATTTATGGAATTGACCAATGATGGTAGAGCAATCACTTATTTCGATACCAATAATTTCCAATTCAATAAGGACAAACACAAAGGTCATGTATTTGTTTTTACCCCACAGGCTAAGGAGTATGATTACTTCCCACTAAATTATGAATCAACCGTTGCTACTGATTTAAAGATGGAGTTTAATAATGCCAATAATCATTTGGTCATTGCTGGTCTTTATAGCACTGTAAGCAATTCCGCAGCAGAAGGTTATTTTGTATTCAATAAAAATATAAACCAACTACAAGAAAATAACACCTTTACTTATACTAATTTCCCAAGAGAATTTATTGGGGAAATAATCGGTGTCAAGAAAAGAAAAATTGACCTCCTAAATGATTTCATAGTCAAAGAATTAGTTTTAAGGGCAGATGGAGGCCTGTTACTATTTTTTGAATCTTATAAAGAATTCGCAAGGAGAAGTAATTACAGATCGTACACAAGGCGTGATGCTACACTCTATGGAGATAGAGGTTGGGTAGACTATTATAATGAAGATATAATTATGGTTGCTACACACCCCAAAGGAGAAGAGCATTGGAAAAAGGTACTTCACAAAAAACAATTTTCGCAAGATGATGAAGCCATTTTTTCTTCTTTCTATATTTTTAAAACTCCATCGAGGTTGCGTCTTGTATACAATGACGATATCACAAAAAACAGTACAATCAGTGAATACCTTGTAGATCCAATTGGCGATTATGAAAGACGTAGTCTATTAAACACTGAATATGAAAATCTTAAATTGAGATTTAATGATAGTATCCAACTTTCGTCAAATAGTCTCATCGTTCCTTCTCAACAAAGTTATACTTTGAATTTGGTCAGGATCACATACTAGTTTTCAAAAATTCCAAACAACTCTTTGCCACTCCTAGGATCAATTGAATTGTAACATTCCTCAAAAGTGCAAACTGAAAAATATGGATTTAAATAACTTAGGTATTCGTCTTTACTTCCCCCAAAAGGACGCTTCCCATTATTTTTCAACTGATGTGTAAACCATAAGCCAACCAATTTGCCGGAAGGTAGAAGAAGTTTATCCATTTGCCTTGCGTAATTCCTTCTATTTTCTTTAGTCGGTTCAAAAGAGCAAAAAAATGTTTGTTCGATAATTAAATCATATTGACCCATATGTTCGAAAAAATTTTCTTGATGCAAGTGACCATCTGGAAAATTTGGTACTCTTTTCTTAAATGTTCTCAATGGGAATTCAGCAATATCTAATATATGAACATTCTTAAATCCATTATTAAACAAATATTCTGCTTCGTACGCGTTCCCTGCACCAGGTATCAAAATTTTTAATTCCTTACTTTCTAACTGATCAAAATATTCTTTCAAAGGTGTAGATGGATATCCGATATCCCAGCCTGTCAAATTATCTTGATACCTATTGGACCAATAATTTTCTAATTCTTTTTCAATCATGCCTATTCATATCTTAATGACTCAATAGGATCAAGTCTTGCTGCTTTGACAGCAGGATACAGGCCAGACACTACCCCCGTAATTGCACAAACGACAAAAGCGAGTATCATCCATTGGACTGGCACGACAAAAGATGTGTTGAAGTATTGTGCAATCACAAAGCCCAATATCATTCCTAAAATGACACCGACAATTCCACCAAGAATTGTAATCACCACTGCCTCCATTAAAAATTGAGTCAAAACATTTGTGCTCGTAGCCCCAATTGCCTTGCGCAATCCGATTTCTCGCGTTCGCTCAGTAACTGAAACCAACATGATATTCATAAGTCCAATTGCTGCACCAATTAAAGTAATAAAAACAATGGCAAAGGTTGCTAATCGCAATTGAGTTGTCATCTCTTTCAGACGTTCTAAGATTCCGTCACTCTTGCGTATTTCAAAATCATTATCTTCTGACACCTTCAACTTTCGCACATTTCGCATGACACCAATTCCTGCAGAGATAGCATTTTCAATTTGAGTTGTTTGCTGGACAGCAGACATGATATCATATCTCTTATCCGCATAACCATAGTACCTTTTGGCATTCAATAAAGGAATAAATACTCTTCGATCTGCACCATTATTAACAGCAGAACCTTTTTCTTTGAGCACTCCAACAATCTTATATCTGGTTGCCCCTATTTGAATTAATTGGTTGACCGCCGCACTTGGTTTTTCATTAAACAACAACTCGACGATTTCGCTTCCAATGATGACTTTGTGATCACCACTCATTACTTCATTGACAGTAAAATTTCTGCCTAGCTCTACATCATAGGCTGAAACATCTAAATAATTTTCATCTACGCCATATACACGTACCGTTGGATTTGTTTTTTCCTTTCCAAACTTTAATTCTGCATTGTTAAGGCAATACATACTTACGGCAGTCGTAACACCTGCCTGATCAAATTCTTCCTTAAACTTCATCGCTTGATCAAAAACAATAGGGGCTGCTCGCTTGGTCATCTCTCCACCAGTATTGGTTTTAATGGTTTCTCTTTTGGGATAAATCGAAAATGAATTTGCTCCAACCCTATTAAAACTATCACTGATCGAAAACAAAATAGTATCTGTTGCAGTCAAAATCCCAACCAAGCAGGTTATCCCAACGGCAATAATCATCAAGGTCAACAATGACCTAAGAAAATTTGTCCTTATTGATTCAAGTGCAAGCTTTATGTTCTCGAGAAAGTTCATGCTTTAAGTTAGTACAACATTTAATTACAAGCTAATACAATAGATGAACTTAGCTATTCTGACGGCAAAGGATATATTTTTACTCTTAGCCATCGCTTTAGAG
>CALHKJ010000549.1 GCA_938033975.1 uncultured Saprospiraceae bacterium
AACTTGGCTACTTCTCTGTTACAAAATTTGATTCTGAGAAGGAATTAAAAAAGGAAATTGATTGGAAATTGAAAAAGAATTATACCTATTTTTGTAATAACAATAAAAAGATACTAATACCCAAAAACACCAAACATGTCAAATCAAAAATTGAGCATGTTGAGGTTTATAAAAGTATCCTAAAATTCCCAGTCGTGAAACCCAACGACTTTGACTTTATTTTCTTTTTTAGTCCTCTTGCCGTTAGCTCAATATTAAAGAAAAATCCTAATCTTAAAAAAGCTCATGCAATTTGCGCAGGCCCAGCTACCATCAAGCTTGCAGAACAAATGGGAGTAAAGAAATGTACCCTGACCGAAAGACCAAATATGGGGTCCATGATCAAATCTGTCTTAGAAACCAATCATTTATAGCAGTTTAAAGTCATTTCAACGATAATTCTAGTTAAAATTGATAATTAAGAGGACGAATTGGCCTAAAATTCGGTTTAGCTATTGATGTTATCATGTTTTGTTAAAATAACTCAAATATATAGTATCTTCACTAGACTAAAATTGACTGGAAATCCTTTAAAAACACTGAATTCATTGGTTTTTGACTCTAAAAAAAGAAATGGATTAGAATTTACAATGTCTTTTCAAGTATCACATATAATAGCTGTTTTTTTTGTACTAATGATCAACGTTGGCTTGCATGCTCAATGTCCAGATTTAATTACACTTACTACACAAGAAGAGGTTGATAATTTTCAAGAGAATTATAATAGTTGTCTTGAATTTGATGGTCACCTTATTCTTAAGGGTGAAGATATCGTTAACCTTGGAGGCTTGAGCTTTCTTAGCTCTATGACTGGTGTACTTGAAATCATTGAGACAGGTATAACCAATGTAGCGAGTTTAGCAAATATTTCAATTATTTCTGGTTCAATTCTAATTTCTGAGAATGACCAGTTGGAAAATTTTTCTGGACTTGAGCACATAATACAGTTGGATAGCTTAGTGCTACATTCAAATGAATCAATAGACAACTTTGAAGGCTTTGAAGGTTTGATAAATGCCAGTTATATTTCCTTTAATAACATGAATGCCGAAAACTTCAGAGGCTTTGAGAATTTGGTGAGTGCTGAAATCATTCGAATAAATAATAATCCTGGAATTATTTCTTTGGAGGGCTTATCATCATTGGAACTAACAAAATCATTAGAGATAAATTTAAATTCTTCTTTGGAAAGCGTCAATGGTTTAGATGCCTTAAAACCTGATTCAACCAATATTAAAATTACTAATAGTCCTTCCTTGAAAAACTTGAAGGGATTTGAGCATTTTGAAAAATTATCTGTTTTAGAGCTTGAATTTAACACGGGCTTAGAAAGCTTTGAAGGATTGGAAAACATAGAGACAATTGATAGGTTGAATGTTTTCAATTGCAATGAATTATCAGATCTTTCAGCCCTTGGTAAAATTGAAACTATTACCAACGATTTGAGTTTTAGGCTTTGTGAAAAAATTAATGATTTTTCAGCTTTAGTGAGCTTAGAAAAAATTGGTAGAAATTTGTTTCTTTCTCAGCTATTCTCGCTCGTTAATCTAGATGACTTTAATGATGTACAAATTGGCAACGAAATTTACATTGGTGAGAATGCAAACCTTGTCGATGTAACAGGCTTTGCCAACCTTAAAGAAATTGGAGGTGATCTATCTTTTAATGCTAATCCTGAATTGTTAAGTATTGCGGGTTTTATTGATATGACAATAAATGGTGGGCTTGTGATATCAAGGACACAAAAACTAAAGGATCTTACGGGTCTTGCCAATCTTCAGTTTGTAAATGGGAAATTGGAAATTTTCGAAAATGAAGTTTTAGAGAATTTGGACGATTTGGTATCAATTACCTTTGTTGATGGAATTTCGGATGATGATCCTTTTAGTGAAAAAGATGTGCAGATTGAAAACAATCCTAAGCTAAACTCAATTCTTGGGTTGAATGATTTGCTTTACGCAGATGACAAAATATTTATTAGAAATAATCCTGAGTTGACAATCTGTGATGTTGAAAGCATTTGCAGATTTATTAATGATCCAAATATTGAAATCACTATTGAAAACAACGGTTTTCCTTGTGATAGTCCAGATCGAATAAGATCAGATTGTAATTCTGATATTTCAGATACAAAATATGATGATTGTACTTTAGTAGAATTTGTTGAGATAAGCGAAGAGCAAGGCAATACAAACGAGTTGATTGAAATATTTGATGACAGTGGAAAGATTGTTTGTTCTATCGATCCGAATGGTAATGATTTAGGAAACACAGAGTTTTATTTATATGTATCTTCCAGAGATAGATTCGATGACTTTAATCGACCTTATTTAAGAAGGAATTTGTCAATAAATTCTGAGAAGGAACCAACTAGTGCAGTTTTCATCAGGATCTATCTAAAAGACCTTGAATTGGACAGATTAATGACCTTAGATCCAAACATTATTAGCATCAACGATTTAAGAATTACAAATATAGATTCTATTTGTTCAAGTAGCTTTGTGGGAAATCTCGGACAATCTGTTGAAATTTTATCTGATGGAAATTATCTTACAGAAAAGGACTTCTACATAGAAGCGGAATTCAATGAATTATCGAACATGTTCATTCATGGACCAAATCAATTGGCAGTGGATAATGACGGAGATGGTTTTGATAGTACAATAGACTGCAATGATGCAGATGCCAATATCAGTCCAGGAGCTGTAGAAATTCCAGACAATGACATAGATGAAAATTGTGATGGAGTAGTTGGAATCACAGATCTTGATGGAGATGGTTTCGGAATCAACGATGATTGCGATGATTCCAATCCAAATATAAACCCAGGTGCT
>CALHKJ010000550.1 GCA_938033975.1 uncultured Saprospiraceae bacterium
CCAAAGACATCATTGAAAGAGGTGCCGACGAATTCGCAGTATTCTTCTGAAGCAAATACATAACGAAACAGCACATTGTCATCTAAGGGGACAAAATCAAACTCTATACCTCTTACATCAAATAATAAGCCTGTTGCTAAAGCATTAAGGTCAGGATCAATACTCGGGTCATTAAATGAAAAACTGGATTCGTTGGTGACATTAGGTCCATGAGCAAGGTCAATCTTGCCTGATGTAATTATAATCCCACGATCAAGACCAATGACATCGCTGCCGTTTATAAATTGACCATAGCTTACCGTATCACTTCCAATTGATCTAACACTACTGACGTTTTTGCAATTTCCCTTGATGAAAATATTTTTAACCAAATCTTCTGCAGTGGAATTGTTATCAGTTAGTATTCCATTTTGTGACAAAAGTTGACTTGTCATAAAAAGTAAAAGGAATAATTTAAAAGCTTTGGTCATTGAATGTTAATGCAAGGAATAATTATTTTTTAAGTTTCAAAAGTCAAAAGTCAAAAGTCAAAAGTCAAAAGTCAAAAATCAAAAGTCAAAAGCTTGTAATAATAACATAGATTTTTAGTTATTGTTTGCAGGCTTCCATTAGGGACAACATCGTTTTTCTTTCATTATCTGAAATTTGAAGTAATAGCTCTGAAGCTTGATTTAAATACTTTTCATCTTTTGTATCTCCAATTTTCATAAATAACTCAGATATTGTTGTCCAGTTTTTGGCATGTTCTATAAATTCTTCATGAGCTTTTTTTAATTCTTTCAATCCAACTGTCTCAATAGATTCTTTTAGAAAATCTCTGTATAGATTTCTGAATAGTGCGCCACCAGTTCCTGCTCTTTCCATGAGCATTGCTGAGGTTTGAAATTCACTCTTTATTTTTTCACTTACGGCAAACCACTTTTTGATAACGGCAGCAGTTTTCTTTATTCCTTTATAGCCAAGATTTTTAATGGGCGGGTTTAAAAAGAGTGTGGCGTTATTGTAAATTGATTTTTTGATTACTTCTTTTAAATCTGGTAATTCTTTTTTTTGTTCTATTGTGTAGCTTAGATTTTTGGATGACATTGGACCTTTTTCATTTCTAGCCAAGGCCAAATTCTTTAAAGATGTTTTTACAACACAACCTTGCTGGTCTGTGTCGTTTAGATATGCATATTGATCATCGTATCCATATAGGGTAGCGTAGTGTCCTGCGAAGTGAATTTTGTTGGTGAAGTAATCTAAATGATAGCAATCTAGTTTTAGTCCAACAGGCGTACCTTGTGAAAGTTCAGCTTCGACATTTTTCCAGGCTTTCTTGAGTGATGATGTTTCCTTGACCTCTAAAGTTAGGTGTAGATTCCTGCAAATATTTTCTGTGAGGGCATCGGTTTTGACTCGCCCTCCAATAAAAGGGAAATCCATGATTTTCATGCTCCAAATAAGAAAGCCTAGACCTTCACCTATTCCAAACAGCATTGGTTCTGAAAACTCCAGGCCTAGTTGTTTTAGTAAACTACCTGTAGCAGTAGTTTCGCAGTGTTGGCCAACAAAGGGTTTGAAATTTTCTATAATCATAGCTAACTAAGTTAATAAATTTGATTGAATTTGTCCATTATCAATATGACTATAGCTTGGGCAAAATGTCGTAGTGATAATAAAAGACGTCATATTTGTGTTTAACTCTTAATCTTAGATAGTAATTCTATATCTTTTGCTTATAAAGTTTGTTAGTTATTGCAGATGATTTTGGCTAAAATGAAATATATATTATTCGCCTTGCTTGTTGTTTTGAGTTCATCTTGTGACGATGGACCCGAGTTAAATGAGGAGAACCTTCAGGACTATCTTGAGCTTAACAATGGTCTTATTTTGGACAATGTCGTGGCATGTGCAGGAGGGAGTGAGGATGGCTTATTAGGTTCTCCAATCAATCCAACTGATGTTTTCTTTTATCCAGTGAAAGGTGCATTTGACTTTAAGTATTATCAAGCAGATGAAATTGCAGATTCAGTTGACTTTTCCAAATACTTCCAATTAGACTTAGATACTGAAGCACTGTTCAATGGATATCTACGAAAGTTTAATCATACTAGTTTTCAAGGGGAGCGCATGGGTGTTGTAACTTTTAAAACTGAAGACAGACTTCATGTAAGTTCTCCAATTCGACTTAAGACAAACACCAAGCCTACTGAGGTAAATTCAAATTTGGTTGAGTATTCTGAGAATGGGCTTATGCCAAGTTTTACTTGGAATGATGGTTTGATCGATGAAAACAATATCTACTTTCATGTCATTTCTGATGAGGATAATAATTTGATTTCTGGGACTTATACCATTGAAAAGAATTTTAGCTTTTATGATTTGAGCAATGTTGTATTCAATATTACCGATACAACAAGCATTCCTAGCTTAGAAGCAAATAGTGATTACAAGTTTACTTTGATGGGAGTAAGTGAGGATAATTGGATCAATCTTTTTGCCGAAATTGAATTCTCGACGAATTGATGTAGTTGAATCCCTAATTATTGAGAGTCTCTAT
>CALHKJ010000551.1 GCA_938033975.1 uncultured Saprospiraceae bacterium
CCATTATCCCTATAGGTTCTGATGAACTCAGAATGGGCCTTAGTTTATTCGATAAAGGAAATTACAAACTTGGCTTTCTAATAGAAGGAGAAGCTGATATTCAATATGCAGATATTTCTGTAAAGTAAATTACATTTCAAACTCACTTTTTCACCACACTTTTTCCAACTGTCACGCATCAGCCAAAAATCAACATGATTTTTACTGCTGTAGAACTGTTGTAGGTTTCTGTTAGTCACTTGTAGGGTGGACACGATGGGAGAAAAGCCAGAATCCAATGTCATACTAATAACCGATTAAACTTATAATTACTATGAAGAATTTTTTAATAACATTATTTGCAATATTAGGTCTTACAGTTGTGACATCTGCAACAAGCAATCCTACAGAATTATTCAAACATACTGATGTAGAAGCGACAATAGAAGTAACTGCTGAGAGAAATTATATTTTATTCTCATCATATGATACTGCAAACAAAATGATGGATTTCATTTTAGAAAATCCAGTGAACATGGTTCAAATTTTTAAAGAAAATGGTGATTTAGAAATGATGGTACCTGTTGGATCTGATGAGGTAAGTTTGGGCCTTACACAATTTGAAAAAGGAAATTATAAAGTAGGATTTATACTAGAGGGAGTTGATACTCCGCAATTCATGAATCTTACCGTAAAATAAAAAGGTTTATAATCATACAGGATGGTGTAAAAGAGAGTTAGCAGATGTTAGCTCTCTTTTCTATTTTAATACATTGATTTAGCGTCAACTAAAATGTGACCATTATTATCACCTATTGCAATATTGAAACCAGGGTGTATGCTGTAAGCGCCATAATTCCCATTCATATCTAAAGCAAGAAAGCCAACTTGCAAGTCTTTTAAATTATCATGCTTTCTTTTAATTCTTTGCACTACTTCTACGCAAGCCTCATATGGGCTTAAACCATTCCTCATTGCTTCTACAACCATAGCACTTCCTGCAGTTCTAATAACCGCCTCACCTAAGCCTGTAGCTGCAGCAGCGCCAGCTTCCTGATCAACAAATAGACCTGCTCCGATTAATGGACTATCTCCTACTCGACCATGCATTTTCCACGCCGCACCACTTGTAGTACATGCACCTGCGATTCTTCCATTTACATCCAAAGCCAAGGTGCTTATGGTATCGTGATTTTCAATATTAATAACTGGTTTGTATTCTGATTTCGTCAACCATATTTCATAGTCTTTCTTTGTTTCCTCAGTCAATAAATTCTCTTTCTTAAATCCTTGCTCCAAAGCAAACTTTAGGGCGCCAGAACCAACCAGCATGATGTGTGGTGTTTCTTCCATTACTTTTCTAGCAACTGATATAGGATTTTTAATCTCTTGTAGGAATGCAACTGACCCACAAGAACCATCCCCTTTCATTATGCAGGCATCCAAAGTAACATTTCCATCCCTATCTGGAAATCCTCCAATTCCTACGGTCTGGTTTGAGGGATCATTTTCAACAACAATTACTCCTTTCTCAACAGCATCAATTGCAGATCCCCCTTTAGCTAGTATTTCATAACCTACTTTGTTAGCATCTAAACCGTGATCCCAAGTGGATATTATGATTGGCTTGGTTGAGTTTTTAGGAGAGTCTGTCGATTCTTTCTTTGGTTCTGCACAAGATTGAACAGGTCCTATTAAACTTACTAAACCAATGGTTCTTATAAAATTACGTCTTGTTTTCATGGTATCAAGTTATTGAAAACAGGACAGAAATCAAATAAATAATACTATAGGTTGAATTGCATTACCAATTTAAAAGAATTGCAGTGTCAATGAACTCACCACTAAATAGATAAATAATCAATTTCTGATATTTATCCAATCGGAAATAAAGTATTTTCACTAGTAACTAAATGAGAGTAGTTCAAATTTAAGGATGATTCACAGAATAAGATTAATACCGAATTCTCCAATATGGGTTTCTTTCTTCCTCTATGCAGTTATTTATATAACCACTGATTAATTGATCAAATTCCGAGATGCTTACTTTTTTCCCTTTCATCTTTTTGGGCATCGGAAGTTTCAACTCTGTATTACTCAGATTGACTTTTGTAGCTGTGATGATTGCATCTTCTCCATTAATATTTAATTCCAAAATCATTCCTGGCAATCCAGAATAACCTTCAGGGCCACCTGAGAAGAAAATACCATCTGTGAACCATGCATGTATAACCTGATCTTTTGATTCATCATAAGTTTCTGCCTTCATACAAAGATAGCCAGCAACTTCTTTGATCTCATTCAATATTTTCCATTTGAACTTTGGTATTTCATCTTCAACCAAATACTTTTTCCCTAAGGTTTCTTTAAAATCTTTCAATTGTGATTCTTTATGATCACGATAAAGAACATATTGTTCTGAAGACCAAGAGTAATTGCCATCAGCTTCTTTTTCCTTTTTTAAATACAGGCTTTCTTCTTCATTGAAATGATACAAATAATCTTCTCCTTTGTTCTCAGTACTCCAATTACCCCATGTCAATTTTGCACGATCAATTTCTTCTGTACTCAAATAAGGCAAACGTGACATAATAGCTATGTAATCAATTTTACGATTGAACACAATTTCACCACTTAAGCCTTGAGTAAAGGATTGCGTAGCAAACATTACCATCACTACTAAAATTGTAATTATTCTCATTGATTTATTATTTATTACCACCAACCATTATTTTTTTCAACACCACCTTTCATACCTCTCAGATTATAACTTATAGATAACATTCCATACCTACCAATGACATTTGAGGTTGAAAAGTTCACTGCATTTCCAAATGCTGACTGGAATACACTTTGATTACTATCAAGAGCATCATAAACAGACAATCTCACTTCCAACTTATTCCCTTCCAAGAAATTCCTATAAAGCGAAAAGTTTAATCTAGAGTATTCTTGCCCAAAACCAAAGTCTTTGTTCTCAAAAATATTATAGTCATAAGTTGTACTTAAAAATACATCTGCAAACAGTTTTGTATTTAAAGTTGCTCTATATTCATTACTAACAATTCGCTGATCTTGTGAACTATTAATATCGTAAGTAGTATTACTTATGTTATAATTTGCGCTGGCTTCAAGTAAAAAGTTATCACTTGGTGTAAAAGTTAATCTCAACGATGGAGAATAAGAAATCCTTGTAGTTGTATTCTCTATATCGTTTACAAAAGATGGCCTATCTCCAAAATTAAAATTGAATGAAGTTCTAGCTTTAAGTTTGTTTCTTACAATTGGAAAACTAATATTCGACCATGCCGTAGCATTTTTACCTCCATCAACATTTATCGGCTGGACATTTGTTACTAAGTTTTCATTGATTGTTTCATTAGTTGAAAATTGAGATTCATAAAAGCTATAACTACCTCTTAAAAATATTCTAACCGCAGAAAGTGGCCAATTTTTACTTCCACCAAATGAAATTTGATTACTAATCTCAGGAGTCAAATTTGGATTTCCTGTTCTTATAAAGAATGGATTTCTAGTATCTACGATTGGTTGCAAGTCAGCAATATTTGGCTCAGTTGCATTTTTAGAATAGCCTGCATTAAATCGTAAATTTCTAGAAGGGGAGATTTGCGCATTGAAGTAAGGCAACCAATTATCAAATTCGCGATCTATGGTTCCAATCAAAACCTTATCCATTGATTCAAAATCCCCAAGAAGATCATAGTTTTGATAGGCCAAACCTAAGGAAATATTTAAGCCTTCGTATGAATACCTCAAAGAAGAACCCAACCTATTTAGAATGATATCATTATTATAAGATCTAGTTAAAAAATTATCTACTTCTCCAAAATTTCTGACTTCTCTAGTTCCTGACTCATCTCTATTACTAAAATTATAAAATGTTTTTAGGAAAAACTTTTTGGAAAGGGGCTCAACATATACAGCATTTGCTTTCCATTGATTTTTCCTTGCAAGATCATCGTTATCAAATTGAGTGGTTACATTTTCAGAAGTAGTAAAGAATTCAGTGTTTGATCTTTGGCTCTCCACTTCATTCAACTCAGTTCTTAAATAGCTTACATTAAAACCAGAACTTCTACCCTTCTTTTTAAACTTTTTCCTAAATAGAAATGAACTACTGCCAAGGTATCCATCTTGATTGAGGATGTTATCAAATCGCGTATTACTACTTTCAGAATTATCTCTGGACTGTACAGCAATTTCCTTCATTGCCTCTGTTTGATCCACAAGTGCTCCATCAATTGTAAATTCAAAAGAATGCAACGAATCGATTTCTTGTTCTAGTGATAATTCAACTCTATGACCTTTAAATAATGATTCTTCTTGTTGGTTAGATTCATTTGAGACTGAAAAATCTTCATAGAATTTGGACTGTTCAAAATCTGTTGTTTTTAATAGTCCTGATTGATTATAGAAATAAACAGAGGTAAACCTAGTTTTTTTATGATCATAGTTGAAACTAACACCTCCGTTATAATTTTCTGGTACACCTCCTCCATCACCACCTCCAAAAAATAAACCTTGAATGCTTGATTCGATACCATTACCTCCGCCTCCAAAAGTATAGGTTCGCATTCCGCCGCCAAAGCCAAAATCAAGATCACTTCCAAAATTGAATGAATTTGATCCCATGAAGTCTTGATAGTCATCCCAACCCAAACCATTTCGGCCCGTATTGTTTCCTACTCCAACAATGCTAAATTGAATTTTGTCATTGAATTTATTGTAGTTGCCTTTTAATTCAGCTCGTTCTTTGGTTCCATATCCAGCGATAATTTTTCCAAATCCACCTTTTTTGAATTCTTCCTTTAATTCGAGATTCATGGTTTTGTCGGCATCATTGGATTTTAAACCAGTGACTTCTTCTTCTGCCGTTTCACTATCAAATACTTGCACCTTAGAAATTCCTTCTGCCGGAAGATTTTTAGTTGCAGCCTTGGGATCGGAACCGAAGAATGATTTACCATCTACAGTTACCTTACTGACATCTTCTCCATCCGCTAAAATTGACCCATCTTGTTCGACTTCAATACCTGGGAGTCTTCTAAGCAAATCCTCAACTGACGATCCTTCGGGCACTTTAAAAGTAGATGCATCATATTCTATTGTGTCTCCTTTCATCACAATGGGTGCTTTCGCAGCTTTAATAACAACTGTCATCAGTTCCTCAGCTAGCTCTTGCATTTTGATAGTTCCTAGATCCAAGTTTTTGCCTTCGGTGGTGTTAGCATTGGTGATTTTTGGAATGAATCCAACGTAAGTAGTTTTTACAACATAATCACCAAGCCCTACATCCTTGAATTTGAAACTTCCATCCAATTCACATCTAGTATAGGAAACCATGGTCGAATCGGACTTCTCTAGCAGAAGCACTGTAGCTTGGATCAAAGGACTTTCAAGTGAATCTGTAACAACACCCTTAATGGTCACTGACTGCGCAACTAGTTGAGTACATGAGCAAAATATAATGCTCAAAAGAAGGAAATATCGGGTCATCTCTATAATTTTGTTTAAAGATAGCTTAAATGTGATGCTCCTAAGATGCAATCGCTTGTTAACGAAAAGCTAATAATTATTAGTTTTTTATATATAACATATACTTTATTCGACCAATAGTGGCCATTATTTAGGAAAATGTGAGCAAATCTTTGAGCATTTCTTTCATAGAACCAATGAAAAACATATCTTTGCACACTGATTCCAAAGAATTAGAGAATTCAACCTTATATTAATAGTTATTGCATATGTAAGGCTCCGTAGTTCAACTGGATAGAATACCTGACTACGGATCAGGAGGTTGAGGGTTCGAATCCTTCCGGA
>CALHKJ010000552.1 GCA_938033975.1 uncultured Saprospiraceae bacterium
TTTTTAAGCTCTAACACATTAGGGGAACCAATAGATACCTCATTCTTAGATACAGGCCTCAATACAGTTGAAAGATCATACTTCTATCAAGTCCAATTCGAATCAAATGCAAATAATATAGGAGCTTCTCCTAGTTCAGAATCTGTGTATTTATCGATGGTGAGTTCTGACAAGATTAACAACTTGAGTTGGAGAGCAGAAACTGCATGGGAAAACTACAGTTTTGAAATATATAGATTCAATGACGACATAGGTGATTTCGAATTGCTAACGACTACAGAAAGAATGGAGTATGTCGACAGAGACCTTGAAAATGGCAGAGAATATTGCTACAAAATAAGATCATTAGGCACCTATGGATTGGAGATGACTCCAGAAGTTATTTACAATTTTTCTCAAGAACTATGCGGAACACCGCTTGACACCGTTGGACCATGTGCACCGACCTTAATGTTGAGCAACGACTGCAATGAAGACGCCATTCTACCCTCCGAATGGAATTTGATAAATTTCTTAGACTGGAATGATCCTTCATTTGTTTGTGAAGATTCAGATGACCTAGCAGGATATACACTGTATTACAGCCCCTTCCTTGATTCAGAATTCGAATTGATATATGAAACTAATGATGTTACTCAAATTGGTTTTGATCACACACCTGACTTAGGAAGTAACTCTTGCTATTACATTACAGCCTTCGATATAAACGACAATGAATCGGTGAGCTCTGACACCTTGTGCATCAATAATTGCCCTCAGTATGAGTTACCTAACACCTTCACTCCTAATGATGACGGCTCCAACGATAGTTTCTTTCCACGAAAGAATAAATTCATAGATGAAATCAGATTCGAACTATTCAATGAGTGGGGAGTAAAAGTATTTGAAACAACTGACCCTGAAATCAATTGGGATGGGACAGACCTTCAAGGAAGAGATGTCGAGGATGGTGTGTATTATTACACCTGCGCCTTATTGAATAGAAATTCCGATGATACTTTTGAGCAGCGGAGTTTGTTGAGTGGGTTCATAGAAGTATTACGCTAGAGAGGTCAGAGGTCAGACATCAGAGGTCAGAAGTCAGAAAATAAAAGTCAAAAATCAACGTCAAAAATCAACGTCAAACTTCAAAAATCAATCTTCCTTTCTTCTGGCAAATTAGGAAAGGCTTGAAGGATTTCTTTGTAAGTAAATTTCGTAGGATCTATATCAGCATCGGCCATTTTCTTCAGTTGCGAAAAAATATCACTTTTCATCTTTGTAGTTGTTTGACTAAGATCTGAACTTGCAGTCAAAGGATCATAATGCTTATCCAAAATATTCGGTTTTGCTTTTTTAGGGCTAGCTAGATTAAAAATAGACTTAACCAAGTCACCTTCAAATTTATCATTAGGTATGCTTGATGTGCTATCACACGAACTGATTATCAACTCCACTCTTCTATTTCTTTCCGCTTGTAAGCTAGTTTTGGCATTAGGAAAAACCATTTGCCAGTTGCCATAACCTCTAGACAATACTCTATCTGGATGTACACCTTTCCTAACCAGCGAATCTTGAATTGCATTGGCTCTTGCAATTGATAAATTTAAACTAAAACTACCTAGCCTTACTGGAGGCACGTCAGGAGCATTGACATGACCAGCGATCTCAACACAGGTTTCTGTATTGACAAACATAAATCTTTCAATTTGATTGAGAATTGATTTTGATTTTGGAAGAATTTGAGGACTGTCCCCCACAAATAATAAATTCTCTAGCTCGAAGGTTTTTCCTAATTCGACTTTAGGTAATGGCAATTTTACAACTCTCCCAATTAAAGCCCGAGTCGTCTTAATCACTTTAGATCCAATAAAGTAATCTTTGGCAGTGACTTCTATCACAACATGAACACCCAAAGGCACAAGTGCAGAGAATTCTCCTTCCTCATTGGTATTAGTTGTCGTAGAAAAATTCTTTGAGATCAATAAGACTTCCGTTTCTACGGGTTCTCCTGATTCTTCATCTTGCACGATACCTTCCATTTCAATAAACGGAATTTTATCTAGCAACAAAATGGACACTCTTCTATTTTCTCGACGGGAGACTTCATCTTTATTTTCTACAATTGGAGCATCTTCTCCATGAAATTTGGAGATAATTAGTGAATCAAGTACACCATTGGATTTCAATTCGGAAAGAACAGACTCTTTCCTTCTTTCAGATAATTTGAGATTGTATTCATTGGAACCAACATCATCAGTGTAGGCATCTAAAAAATATTTGTAAGTTGAACTTCCTGCAGCCTGCTTTACCAGATCATTAATTTGAGAAATATCAGCTGAATCTAAGCTGTGTTCATCACTTTCAAAATAAATAATTTGTTCATGCTTTATCACCAGACTATCAACAACCGACTGAGCTGATAAAAAGAATGGAAACAGAAATATGAACAAAAATTTCATAAAAAATTAACGCTGGTTGAATAATCTTATTGCAAGCAAAGGATTCGTTTTAATCTAACTAAATAATTATATCTTTAAAATAACAATAAATAAAAAATGATTAAGGATACCTTAAAAGAACTTTTTGTAAGAGATCTCAAGAGATTAAAAAAAGAAATCCAACTTTACAAAGACGAATCTGTACTTTGGGAGATTGAAAACGAGATCAAAAATTCCGGAGGAAATCTTTGCTTACACCTGATTGGTAATTTAAAGACTTTCATTGGCAATGGCTTCGCTGATATTGGTTATACAAGAAAGCGAGATTTTGAGTTTGCCGGTAAAGATGTTCCACGCGAAGAGTTATACAAGGATATTGATGCAACAATTACAATTGTTGAGAATGGCCTAGACAAAATCACTGACCTACAATTTTCTGAAGAAAAATTTCCGATTAAAATATGGGAAAATGAAACAGGCTTGGCCTTCACCATCATTCATCTACATGCTCATTTAAATTATCATCTTGGCCAAATTAATTATCATAGAAGAATCTTAGATAAATAATCTCAAAATGAAATTATAAGAATTCAAGTTCTACTTCCAAAAGAACTTATCTTTAGTCTTGTAATGATTCAGAGTCAAATTCAAGACTAGACTACAAAGCAAATCGAATTGAGCGCAGAGGTTGAAAAACAATTATTGATATTTTATGGTTGGTGGGAATTCGCTGTATGCCTTTTTGCCTTCTTAGCCCTATTGTCCATATGGCACCACATA
>CALHKJ010000553.1 GCA_938033975.1 uncultured Saprospiraceae bacterium
ATGCTGCTGGAAAAAATATAAAAGTATATGTCTGTCATCCAGGCTCTTCCGCAACTTCACTCATAAAAAACAGTGGTAGCCGTAGAGATCGAATTCTATTTGGATTAATGTCGAAAACTCCATTGGTACAATCAGCAGAAAGTGGAGCTTTTCCAGAAGTTATGTGTGCTACAGAGGCAGAAGAAAACTTAAATCAAAAGTCATATTATGGTCCTACAGGAATGTTGCAGTGGGTCGGTCCAGTAGGTGAATGCGAACTCAAGGCTCATGCCCAACAGAAGTCTGTTGCTGCTGAACTTTGGAAAGTGTCAGAAGAGGCTACCAATTTTAAGTGGAGTTTTTAAGTTAAAATTTTAATCTATCAAGTTATGGACATATTGAAGGCGGCAACTGGCTGGGCTAAAGCAGAAGTTTTCTCATCACAGTTTTTTATTTTTTTTGGAGTACTTTTCTTAGTAGGAAGTATAGGCTTTTGGAAAATGGGTAAGACAGAAGTTGCCAAAGCATTTTTTATTCCTATGTTGGTGGCTGGAATTTTATTGATGACAGTCGGGATTGGGATATTTGTTGCAAACAAATCAAGAATTACAAGTTTCACTGAAGCATACAATGCTAACGCATCAAACTTTGTAGAGTCAGAAATAATTCGCACTGAAAAATCGATGGGAGAATATCGCACAATTGTTTTCAAAATTATTCCCCTTATCATTGTTATAGCTGCATTTGTAATTATCTTTCTAGATAAACCGATGTGGCGTGCAGTTGGAATTACCACGATTGCCATGATGGTGGTTATCTTAATGGTAGACAATAATGCGAATGCACGAATTCTTGACTACAATGAGCAATTGAATATGGTATCAAAAGAATTGAAAGAGTAGTATGAAGCACTTTAAAACATTATCAGCATTCTTTAATTATATGGAGTTGCCAAAGCCCGAGCATCCAATGCTTAGTGTTCTAACTGCTTCCAATGATAACTTTCTACCTTGCCCTAAGGAAAGTTCTCCACCAATTACAAATGATTGTTATTCTATCAGTCTCAAAAAAGTCATAAAAGGAAATTTGAATTATGGTCGCACTAAATTTGATTTCTCAAATGGTGTTTTGATTTTCCTTGCACCAAGACAGGTTTTGCAATGGGATAGTAGTGTGGTCTTTGAGCAAAAAGGTTTTTCCATAAACTTCCATGAGAATTTTTTAAAAGGTACTGAGCTGGCTCATCAAATTAAAAGATATGGTTTCTTTTCATATTCTGTTTTTGAGGCGCTTCATCTCTCACCAAAAGAAGAAGAACAGATTGAATCAATTGTGAATAATATTGAACACGAGTATCAAAGCAATCAGGATCAATTTAGTAAAGAAATCATCACTTCTCAATTGAGTACACTTTTGAAATATGCCAATCGGTTCTATGAACGCCAATTCATTAATCGCAAAGAACTTTCACATGAATTGCTCGATAGATTTAATGCTCAATTACAAGAGTATTTCGAAACGGGACAATTACAACAAAATGGTATTCCAAGCATAGATCAGATTGCTGACATCTTGCAGGTTTCTCAAAGATACTTGAGTGATACGCTCAAGAAAGAAACGGGAAAGACAACAACAGAGCACTTACAATTATTCTTAGTAGAAGAAGCCAAGAATATATTATTAAATCCCAATAAAAATATTTCAGAAGTTGCCTTTGAATTGGGCTTTGAATATCCTCAGTACTTTTCACGATTATTTAAAAAGAAGGAAGGACTGAGTCCGTCAGAGTACAGAGAAAAGCATAGCTTGAATTAGAGCTAAAAATAATTACCCTCTTTTGAAAACTTGAGTTTTTTCACATCCTTCAAATATTGGGTTGATATACTCTAATCGCAATCCATCTCCATCGTCTATCAATGAAAAGGAAATATTTACACAAGTTGATTCTTCGATTCCAAATATGCTGGACATAAATTCAACGCATAACTCTAAGCTATCTGATTCTATTGTGTAGTCTGCAATTTCAATTGCTTCTTCTAAATCTTGATTCGCTTGAGAAAAATTTGAAAAAGCAGTCAATGTTTCAGCGTTAAATTCAAATTCTAAATAAACACATTCGACACCAGCCTCCGTACAAGGACTCATCGAAAATTCATCAAAGAAATAATTGTTCATTGAGTCTGCACAATTGGCGTCTTGATTCAGAATACAAATCCATTTCCCTTCAATTGTATTAACAGAACTTATGGGTTCCGTTGGATCATTGTTATCACTGCATGAAAATGAAATAAAACAAATCATTGAAAGAACCGAAAATAGAATCTTATTCATGCTTGTAAAATTCAATTTATTTTAAACTTTTTAGTTGCAAATTCAAGATTAGAAAAAGAGTATAATCTCTATACTAATTGCAAACTACATCCTCATTTTATTATTTTCACAATGGACAAAGTTAATTCTTATGTGAAAGTATGGATACAATTGAATTAAAAAGGGCAACAATAAGTGACAAGGAAGTCCTAGTCGACATTGATTTCAGACTTGATGAGATTGAACATGTGGAACAAAGGCGAGCGGAGAAAATCGTGCAAGCAATTGTGAATGGCCAATGTTTTATAATTGAAGCGGATGAAAAGGAAGTTGGCTTTATGCTTTTTGATTATCGTTTCTTTGATCAAGGGTGGATTGAGCTAATTATCATTGATGAAGAACATAGGGGAAAAGGAATTGCCACAAAAGCTATGGAATTGATATGTAAGGAAAGTAAAACTAATAAGGTGTTTACATCGACTAATAAGTCAAATACGAAAATGCAGAAAGCCTTAGCTAAAGCTGGTTTTTCTTTCGCTGGGGAGATAATTGGTTTGGATGATGGTGATCCGGAGTTGTTTTATTTTAGGGCGAGGAAGGATGATTGTTAAGTCTGATTATATTGTCAGAATCAGCTTACACTTAAGTTGCGGCGGACGCGTCTGGATTTTCTCGATTAGTGGATAAGATGGATTACTTTTGTTTTCTAGACTACATCAGATTTTCAATCAACACACCTTATCCTTTTCACTAAAACGTTGGATAGTTTGGGATAGTAAATTAAAAATCAAAATTATGACTAAATTAATCTTATCAATCACAGTATTAGGAATAGCATTTCTTAGTTGCAATAAAATTCCGCATTCCAATTATCAAATTGAAAGTGATCAGAGCAAAATTATTGTACAAATGATCGATGCAGTAAATGAAAAAGATGCAGAGAAATATGTACAGGGGTTTGCTAGTGGAGTAAAAGTGTTTGTGGAATCAGAAATGAAAGTCAATGGAAGAGAAGAAATGAGAAATAATAGAGCGAATCATTTTAAAAACCATCCTGATGTAAGGTCTGAGATTCAACACTTAGTTGAAATAGATAATAGAGTAATTCTTCATGATAAAGTATGGCTTGACAAATCAGATAAAATTGGTCAAAATATAGTTGAAATATTTACTTTTGAAAAAGGCGAAGTTTCACGAGTAGATGTAATTCAGCCAAAAGATTTATTCAGAAAGTAAAGTCAGCTTACGCTAAAGCTACGGCGGACAAGGTCTGGTGTCAGCCTACGCTAAAGATACTGCGGACAAGGTCTGGTGACCGCCTACGCTAAAGCTACGGCGGACAAGGTCTAGTGTCAGCCTACGCTAAAGCTACGGCGGACAAGGTCTGGTATCAGCTTACGCTAAAGCTACGGCAGACAAGGTCTGGTGTCAGCCTACGCTAAAGCTACGGCGGACAAGGTCTGGTGTC
>CALHKJ010000554.1 GCA_938033975.1 uncultured Saprospiraceae bacterium
CGTCTTCTTTTCCAAGTCCATAAGCTAAGCTTGCCGCAGTAGGTTCATTTACGATTCTTAGAACTTCAAGGCCTGCTAGTTTGCCTGCATCTCTTGTCGCTTGTCGCTGCGCATCATTAAAATAGGCAGGTACGGTGATCACAGCTTTGCTGACTTTTCTTTTCAATACATCTTCTACTCTAGCCTTTAGTTCTGTCAAAATATTAGCAGATAACTCTATAGGCGTGTAAAACTTATCTCCAACTTTTACTTTGACCAATTCTTCTTCAGAGCTTTCAATTATTTGGTAGGCAAGATTGTGTTGTAAGTTTGTAATATCATTATAAGACTTACCCATCAATCTCTTTGCAGAATAAATTGTTCTTTCAGGAGAAAATACCAGCTGTGATTTTGCTTGCTCTCCAACTACAATTTGTCCTTCTGCCGTAAAGTGAACTATGGATGGAACCAAGGCAGATTTACCATCTTGGAGAATTACTTCAGGAGTGTTTTCCTTCGCAATTGCTACCAAACTGTTGGTAGTTCCCAAATCAATACCAATGATCAGATCATCTAGAGCCGACTCATCAATTTTTCCTTCTTTTATTAGTATTGGTATTTTCGCCATAATCTTAATCTAGTAGCAAATAAACAGATATTCTTTGGAATAGTTATCGGTAATAGTTCAAAAAGGAGACATTATATAAATTGAATTCATTAAGCTCGATGTGATATGCATTCAAACACTTTTCAATTGAAGTAAATATTATAAAGCTTGTATCAGCGGTATAACTTAACATGCATTACAAATAGAATTAATATATTGATAATCAATACATTACACTTTAAATAAAACCACATGTAAAAAGAATAAAAAAATCCCGTAGTGCCTAACTACGGGATTCAAATCATTAATTACCAAAATTAATCATGTAGCATGATCATTTTTCTTGTAGCCACGAATGAGCCACTTTCTATCGTATAGTAAAGAACACCAGTTGCACCATTCAGATCTTCTTGTTTGAAGGTGATACTATTTGCTCCAACTTTGTAATCATTAGTGTAAGAACTCAGGACCTTCCCAGTCAAATCAATGACAGTAATCGTTGCTTCCCCAGCTTCCGCTAAAGTAAAGTTGACCTTTGTCTCTCCAGCCCATGGGTTTGGTTCATTTTGCTCAAGAATGCTTTCGCTCAAACTATTGGTTTGTTTAAACTCAACATCCATAATTGATAGATTTTCACCTTGATATGCTTCAGGCTTAACACCTTTCGCATCAAGACGTACCAAATTCTTTATAGCATCTGCCCTATTTGCAGTAAGGCTAATTGAGAATAAAACATCATCCTTGCTAGTTATTGCCTTAACATCATTCCAACTAATCGAAAGCATGTCATCAGTCAATGAAAAGTTTTGTGCGCCTAAGTCCAACGATCCAGGTATTATTTCATTAACGGTAATTCCATCAATTGCTAGGCTAAATTGGAAACCAAAAATATCTTCAAAGTTCTCTGCTTTTATGTCCAATTGGACTTCTTCATTTTGGCTTACAGAATGATTTTCAAAATATAGATTCAACTTATTTGCGGATCTATTTTCAGTGCTTTCGCTTTGAAAATTTGAAGTGACACTACCATTAACATCACCAATTTTAACTCCTACAAAATTTTGATCTCCTATATTTTGATCAAGACTTCCAACAAGCAATGTTTCAACAAATGGCCATGGATTACTTGAATCAAAATTCTGATTTGCATCTACCAATCTCCAACTATTGTTGTCTGGATAAGCATCATAAATTCCAAGAATCAATTTTCTAATGATGATTAAATCAACACCAGTAATATTTTGATCGTTAGATGCATCAGCGGCAATCATTTTGTATGGACTACTCAAAGACGTTACACCTAATATATGTCTTTGAATTATAAGTACATCAAGGGTTGTTACACCATTGAGCCAGTCATCATTCTTTTCGCCTGAAATGATGTAATCGTTATACATTGAATTATTATTAAAAGCATATGAACCGTCTTGAGATGTCATATTTTGAGCAGGGTAATTTGGTTGATCACTTGCCATTTGGACCATTAAATCCATAATCCCTTTCCCATCTTCAGTCATGACATTTCCAGAAATTGATGCTCGGGTATTTACACCACAAGCTTCCATATTATCAAGAAGGCTTAGCTCAACAATTGCAAAATCTGCATTGTTACATGCATCCCAAGCATAAACTTGAATTTCCAAGACCCCTCCATTATTTGTAGCAGTTTCGAGTGCATCACAATTAAATATCATAGAACTGCTTCCGATACTTCCATTCCATTTTTCAGCGGTACCATTTCCAAATTCCGTTTGAGTAGCAACTCCATCAGCATCATACCAAGGATCATCTTCTGTTGAGTCTAATACCTGTGGTGGAATATTAGCACTGAAGGTGTACCATAATTCTGATCCATCTGAGCAATTGTCAAAACTTCCAATATTGAAGTCACTTGCCCACAATTCAACCACACCGGAAGACATTAGAGCAGAGCTTATGTCAACCATATATGGTGTTGGTGCTTTCGAATCTTTGATTTCTAAGCTTTTGGTTACTCTAGTTACATTGCCACATCCATCGTACGCACTATATCTCACTAAATTAAGGGAACCACATTTTGCAGGAAGGTCATCAGGTAACAAAATAGTAACTTGATTTCCTTGGTCTGTAGAATCGATAAAACTACCTGAAGTTGGACCAATGTAAAATGGATCATCTGGTGGAAGTCCACTACTAAATTTGTAATCGTATTCTAAGTTTCCACCTAAATCAATTTCAACATCCCATTTTATCCAATCACTTGCACAGGCTCCTTCATCAGTTGCCTTTGCAGTGATATATGCTCCTTCTGTAACACAATCAGCATTGGTTCCAACCACTTGATTTTCAGCAAGAACTACAGGTTTGTTTTCATCAAGAAGTTTGACAATTTGAGTATGACTATAGATACCAGGTATGATACCATCATCGGTATCTTCATCGATAGAGTTTACATCAGAATCTGATGCATCATAATCACACCAGCTTATTAGTGTCCAGTGCTTTAGTAATTTATAACAAGCGCCATCTTCAAAAACAAAGGTATCGACTTCTGATGATACTCCAATAAGTTCACAAGGACTAGCTAGAAATTCTGGCTCTCCTGATTCTTCTGCAAGACAATTAATGATAGTGTCTTGAGGCCATTCAATATTTAGTTCGTATTCTTCATCAGGTCTAACAATGATCCATTGAGTGCACGATCTACCCTCACAGGTCCATGTTCTTCTAATAGCGCCGGACCTACATGAAGAATTAAATGCAGGTATTTCTTCTCCTATAAATGGTGCTGCATTGGCTCTTTTACGAGTATAGGTATCACTATAATTGTTACAGTCAATTTCACCACAAGCGGAATATACTAGTGGCTTTCCAACTAAATCAAAGTTATTAAAGTCTTCATTACAATCTATTTCTACATCTAATGGACAAACAACATTTGGGACTAATTTATCTTCCACTCTAACTGTTGTCCAAACTTCATTATAATTATCACCTTGTGTACCAAAGATGCCATTCATATCACCATCATCCCATACGCGCAGAATAACATCGTATTCTCCATAATATGTCCCATCTTCTTCTTGATTTAAAAGAACGTCTTCACAACAGAATATTACAAATGCTCCATCATCATCGTCCTCAGGATGGTCTCCTTCGTGCCCGTCATTATTGAAAGTTCCATTACCAGGATGACACCATGTATTACCATCTGCTCTTTTAACCTCAAATTTTACCGGACCACAAGGATCATAACTAAAGTTGTCGATATCCTCTGCATAGATCTTAGCTATTCCATCTGAACCAAGAACGGTGGTAAGATTCACAACAATATTCTGATTGGCAATCGCTATTGGGGGTGCCTTGTCTATTACGTTTATTACTATAGGATAAACAGAAGTATTTCC
>CALHKJ010000555.1 GCA_938033975.1 uncultured Saprospiraceae bacterium
ATTGGAGATCTTGCATTCTTCGTGAATAAGGAGAATCGAATCATTCACACAGGTATCTTGTTGGAGGATAATCAGATTATACATGCCTCTGGATGGGTACGTATTGATACCTTAGATCATTTTGGAATCTTCAATGAAGAAAGCCAGAAGTATACACATGTATTGAGGATTATAAAAAGAGTCCTACCTATCCATCTATAAGAACCCAACAGATTCCATCCATTCATCGCTGTAGACCTTACCTAAGTATCTACTTCCGTGATCATGAAATAAAGCAACAACAACATCAGTTGGTTTTAATTCATCTTTTAGTTGTCTAATACCAGCAAGTACAGATCCTGCAGAATATCCAAGGAACAGACCTTCTACTGATGCAAGTTCTCTAGCTGCGAGTGCGCCGGCTTTATCTGTAACTTTTTCAAAGTGATCAATGATAGGGAAGTTTATACATTCTGGTATTATGTCTTCTCCAACACCTTCTGTATAGTATGGGTGGATTAGACTTTCGTCAATTTCCCCTGTTAGGTGATAGTGCTTTAGAATAGACCCATAAGTGTCAATTCCCCAAAGTTTGATATCTGGATTTTGTTCTTTCAAATATTTTCCTGTACCTGAGATCGTACCACCTGTCCCAACTGCCGTGATAAAATGAGTGATCTTACCACCAGTTTGTTCCCATATTTCTGGACCAGTACTCTGATAGTGTCCCAAGGCATTTGCTTGGTTGTCATATTGATTCATCCACACTGAGTTAGGGGTTTTCTTGTGGATACTTTCTGCCATAGAGTAATAAGATTGCGGGTCATCAGCCTCAACATTGTTTGGGCAGATGATTACTTCAGCTCCTACAGCTCGCAAGATATCAATCTTATTTTGTGCTTGTTTGTCTGTGGTTGTAAAAATGCATTTGTAACCTTTCACGGCAGCTACGAGAGCTAATCCCATTCCAGTGTTTCCAGAGGTACATTCAACTATGGTTCCTCCTGGCTTAAGAGCTCCAGACTTCTCTGCTTCTTCTACCATTGCAAGGGCCATTCTGTCTTTTACGGAATGTCCTGGGTTTAGGTATTCAACCTTTGCCAAAACCAAAGCATTTACATCTTCAACAGTTTTGTTAAGCTTAATGAGAGGCGTATTGCCTATAGCTTCTATTATATTATTGTGGTATTGCATATCGTCTTTAAATAAGCCACAAATATATAGAAACCTATATGTCTATTTGAACTTAAGGTTTATTTATTTGATAGGTCATGGAAATTTGCATTCTAGAGTCAATTGCGCCGATTTTCTTAGCAACCGCGGGAGACATCACTACATCTATGTCTTTTTTAAAGGCGTTATCTGGTATTCTACCTACTACACGTGCAAAAGTACTCATGCCATTTATTGGGTTTGTTAGCTTTATTAAAGTGTTTACTTCTGCCGTTTTATGTAAAACCATCAAGTTTTCGTAGTCTTTTCCTTTTTTATCCCAGTAAGCAATCCCTTTTAGTGATTTGGAAACAAGGTTGGATTCTGGTTTTTCTTCAACAATTGTTGCTGTAGAATCAACTTCAGCCTCATCCAAATCTAGTGATGGTTTCTTATCTGCAAGAGAGTGATCCAATCGGTCAGACTTAATCACCTTTTTAAATTTAGCTCTTAAATTTGGTCTAAACCTATATGTGGCAACTGGAGTCAATGGGTCAACTTGTTCCTTTTCTTCAAGATTTACAATTACTTGTTCAGTAGTGTGCTTTGTTGAAGTAATAGGTGCAGTAGATATATTTGACTCGGTTGGAGTTGTGGTCTCGATAGTAGTGATTGGAGTTTGAGTTTTTTCTAGTTTAGTATTTGTACCTGAAGAAGTAATCCTTGACTCATCAGCTAGGACATTTTCTTTTTGGTATTGTTGAATCTCAGTCGGTGTACTTTTTTCAATTCTAGTACTGACTATTTCTTTTACTTTCACTGGTACATCATTATCTACAATTTCAGCTGAAGTAATTTGAGTTTGCTTGACAAGTTCTTTTTGAACTAAAACTTTTTCTTCTTCTCGCACTGGATGACTTGTACCATTTAATTTATAGTAACCGACTAATAACTTTTGATCAATAGCCAAAGTAAATCCAGAAAGCTCATTTCTTTCTATCATGTCTTTTACATCCTGTGAGAAGTAAACTTTAGAAATTCTAAATAAGGTTTCTGATTTCTTAATTTTATAGTACACTGGGATATAGCCTTCTGTGTATTTGTTGCTAACTCTGAAATGTTCTTTGTTTAATGGCAAGATCAAATTGGTACCAATACTTATTTGCTCTGGATTGACAATATCATTTAACATCATCACATCAATGGTAGCTACTTGGTACTTTTTGCAAATGGAATATAAGGTCATACCTTTTTCAAAGCTAACATTGAAGTAGGCATTTGATGATTCATCAACAATGACTTCAAGGCCACGGTTTGATATATCTCCTTGTGTATAGGCGAAATTAGTTGTGAACATAAGTCCAGCAATGCACAAAATCAATGTGCTCAAATTCTGTATATTACGCATGGTTTCTGGATTAGAGAACAAAGATATTAAAGATTTTCGTAATATGAAAATCATTGTTAATTAAGTAGTTATCGAAAAAGTTAAGAAAATACTAGCAATCATACCCGCCAGATATGCCTCGAGCAGATTTCCTGGTAAGATGCTTGCGCAAATAGGGTCCAAGGCTCTGATACAACATGTTTATGATCGTGTACTGGCAACGGGGTATTTTGATAAAGTTGTTATTGCGACCGATCATAAGTTGATACAGGAGCTTATGGAAAGCCAAGGAGCAGCAGTGTATATGACGGACCCAGATTTGATGTCAGGGACAGACCGGATCATTTCTGCGCTTAGGCAAATGGCAGAAGATTTTGATTACGTAGTAAATGTGCAAGGTGACGAAGCCTTGATTTCTTCTGACCAGCTTGGTCCATTGATCTCCTTATTGAATAGTGAAAGACAAATAGATATCGCTACTCTTTGTACCCTTAATAAGAATAAGGAAGATTTTACAAATCCCAATTGTGTAAAATTGACCAAGGATTTATTTTCAAAAGTGATGTACTTTTCGAGATCGGGCATTCCTCATGATCGAGATAATGACTTTGATTTCTTTTACCAACACATAGGTGTATATGCTTTTTCCCCAAAAGCTATTCAGCAAATTCCAAATATGCCAATCAGTAAATTGGAGCAAAAAGAAAAGCTTGAGCAGTTACGTTGGATGGAAGCCGGAATGGAGATTTACGTAAGTGAAGTTACAGGTAAACTGATTGGGGTAGATACAAAGGAAGATTTAGAAAGAGTCAATGAATTACTTGCCTAGGACATTACCAGAAAATTGGTACGGCAATAGTTTCTCGCAACTTTCAAAATAGTATATCTCGTCTGTTTCTCCTTGAAGATAAATTTCTATTGGTGCATTCTGTTTTTGTTCAAACTCAGCTATCACTTGTCGGCATGCACCGCAGGGACTCACTGGTTGATCTAATTTCTTTGCAGGGTTCTGTGCAATGATGGCAAGAGACTTAATCTTTTTGCCATGAGCATTTACATGAGAATTGTACAATGCAACTCTTTCTCCACAAATGCAGAGAGGGTAAGACGCATTTTCTTGATTGCAACCTCGGTGAACAGTCCCATCTTCTGCAAGGGCAGCAGCACCTACAAAGAAGTTGGAATAAGGAGCATATGCAAGCTTTAGCATCGCTTTTGCCTCTTTTAGTAGTGATTGGGCATAATTATTTAGCTCTGTAATTTGTAACTTCTTGATATTCAGTCAATTTGGTTGTTATCAATATATTATTTATTGCAAATAATATTCCTAATAATCTTAATATGAGTTTCTTCGTAGAAAAATTGACCATTTTCACCAGAAAGACACCAACTTGACAATATAATAGCTCGTTAATACATTAAAATTATACACAATCAATTCAAATAGACAATCTTACAGATGCGAATCCTGATAATCTTTCTTCTTTTTCTGATCCACAACCACTCATTTAGCCAAGAAACATTTACAATAAGTGGATATATAGAAGATGAACAAAGTGGTGAAGCTCTTATCTCGGCAAATATATTTGAGGCAAATTCAAAGCTAGGTACAGTTTCAAATCTTTATGGTTTTTATAGCATAAGCTTACCACAGGATTCGGTTTATTTGAGTTTTTCTTATATCGGTTATGAATCACAAGTCTTAGGCATCTACTTAGATAAAGATGTTACCCTCAACATAAAACTAAACTCTTCGACGACCTTAAAGCAAGTGGAAATCGTTGCAGAAAATTCTGTAAGTATTGAAGAAGAATCGCAGATGAGTTCGATTGAAGTTCCTATAAAACAAATCAAAAAAATTCCAGCCTTACTAGGTGAGGTGGATGTAATGAAAACTTTGCAGCTTTTACCTGGAGTACAATCAGGTGGTGAAGGTCAATCGGGATTGTACGTAAGAGGAGGAAGCCCAGATCAGAATTTGATTTTATTGGATGGTGTGCCAGTGTATAATGCAAATCATCTATTTGGTTTTTTCTCAGTTTTTAATGCAGATGCCATTAAAGATGTGAAGTTGACAAAAGGGGGATATCCAGCACGCTATGGAGGTA
>CALHKJ010000556.1 GCA_938033975.1 uncultured Saprospiraceae bacterium
CAAATCCTCCATCGCCCCCAACTACTGTAGGACTAGTAATCGTAGTCGCTGGTGCAGCTGGTGTTTGATTATGGAATGCCTGATTATGGACATATGCTGTTCCACAAGTCGGGCAGTTAGCCTGAGAATCTCCTCCGCTACCTTCACAATTATTTGGGCAATAATAATGTGGCAAACCTGCAACACCCGCTGGTGCTGCTTTAATGCCTGCTGCTGCTGCAGCTTCAGCTGCAGCATCTGCCGCTTGCTTTTGAGCATCTGATAAAAGCGAATCAGGTCTTGCTGGCTTATCTGCACATGAGGACAAAGCAAATAGTGCAAGAATTATAGTTATTACACTTAGATTTTTCATATTTCTATTTCTAATTTAATACCGGTCCGCCTTTAAGCTTTCCATAATGTGTCAAATATAATAATATTATATCTGTTATATGTCTTTCCAAATACGATAGCTTCAAAAGCTTGGACAAAACATATTATAAAAAAACATAATATATTTGCCTTACAAATGTAAAATATGAAAATTTTCAATGCTTATAGTTTGTTCACATTCTTTGCTATTTGGGTGTTATCATGCTCAGGAACAAGCAGTACCCAAAAAGAAATTGATTCAAGTATAGATTTTCATTATGGAATAGATCATAGAGATCAGAAAGAACCAAGTTTAGTTGTAGGTGCTGAAAATACCTTCGCTTATTTATCCTTATTGAAAAACAAGAGAGTTGCTGTTGTAGCTAACCATACGAGTTTTATCAAAAACAAGCATTTGGTTGATAGCTTAGTTGCTGCGGATATCAACATTGTAAAAGTATTTGCCCCGGAGCATGGCTTTCGAGGCAAAGCAGATGCTGGAGAACAAGTTAATGATGAGATTGATTCTGGAACTGGTATTTCTATAATGTCTCTCTATGGAAAAAATAAGAAACCAACGCCAGAAAGTTTGAGTGATGTGGATATCGTACTTTTTGATATCCAAGATGTGGGTGTAAGATTTTACACTTATATATCAACGCTACATTACATTATGGAAGCTTGCGCAGAATCTGCTAAACCATTGGTGGTCCTAGATCGACCAAACCCACACGCTCATTATGTGGATGGTCCAATTCTAGAAGATGAATTTAAATCTTTTGTTGGTATGCATAATGTCCCTGTAGTTTATGGCTTGACAATAGGAGAGTATGCCCATATGATCAATGAGGAAGGATGGTTAGCCAATGGAATTAAATGTGATTTAACCACTGTTTTGTGTATGAATTATGATAGAAGCAAGCAATACACAATTCCTATAAAGCCTTCACCAAATTTGCCAAACGCATTGTCCGTTCAACTGTATCCATCTCTATGTTTTTTTGAAGGGACAAGCATTAGTGCAGGTAGAGGAACAAACCTGCCTTTTCAATGTTTTGGTCATGACAAGCTGAAAGGAGATTATCAGTTTACACCACAAGAAAATGAGGGATCGAAATATCCTAAATTTAAAGGACAAGAAATTACTGGGAAAAATCTATCTAATCAAGATGTAGCATTAATTTACACTAAGGCATCTTTGGATTTATCGTGGCTTCTTTATGCTTATGCAAATATGGAAAATGCTGGCCAAGACTTTTTTCTGAATAATAATTTTTTCGAAAAATTAGCAGGCACCAAAAATTTGCGAAAGCAAATCATGGAAGGGTATACTGAGACAGAAATAAAACAAACTTGGGAAGTTGGCAAGGCTGAATACTTGAAAACAAGGAATAAATATCTGAAGTATTAAAACTTGAAAACCAATTGAGCTTTGACTTCGGATTGGGTATCACCAATTATTTGATTATTCCCGCTGCTAATTATATCAAGATTTTCATATTGAGTTCGCGCATATCGCAGCTCTGCAGTCATCCAGCGCGTTATATCATATCTAAAGTTGACATAAAACCGAGAGCCTCTGTTGGCAAATGCAGGGATGAAAAACTCATATAAAATATCATTTTCATATGCATAGATTCTTGTGTTAAAGTCATCTGTGTCAAACAAAGCGTACCTTGCTGTAATCCTAAATGGAGAGGCCAATGGTTTATAAATAAAGTCTTGATACATTAAAATCCCTTTGCTAGAATTGCCTCCATGTTCGAAACGACTCAACTCAAGTCGACTTCTTAGTTCAAGTTCTTTGTTGACCTTGTAAGACAAATGAAATCTTATTCGATGCCTATTTACATTTTGTAATCCAATAGCAGAAGCGGTATCATCTCGGAAATTTCTTTCTTTGACTTCATAAGCATATTGGGCGTAGATGTTGAGTTTTCTCTTAATGATATAATCCAATCTCGCTAAGTATTCTTTACCTTGAGATGGTCTATCAATCTGAAACTTAAGCCAAGGATTTTTCCACACATCACCATAGACACTAAACTTCCAAGCATAAACTGGGCGTACTTCAAGTCCAATATATACGCCTTGTTCGTTTTGAATGCTTGCTGATTCTCCAAAAGCATTTGGTGACAAGGCAATGTAGCCTGGGCTGTAATTTCTATACATTATTGCTGCACTTACAGATTGGTCAAGCCCCAATAAAATACCATGAAGATTGGCCCAACTTGTGCCATCATTGGTAGCCGTCTCTCCAAAGAAATGCCAATTCTTCAATCGAATTGAATAGTCTCCACTTATGTTATTGAGCATGGTAGGGATCTGTTGAAATTTTCGATATAGTCTGGCATTTGGTACAAATTCAGCACCTAGTTCCGTTCGTAGGTAATTTAGAGCGACATGAAAATTTTTCTTTTTGTATTTAAGGATTCCTCCAGCTTGAAGATTATTTATTGCTCTCTTATTTCTAATTTCCGATTCCGTTCTATGAAACCCATCAATTCTAATTGAGCTAATCTCAAGATCTAAATTATCTGGTTCGACTATAATTTCACCATCTTCAGGTTCGATGACAGTAGCGTCGATTTTTTTGTAGCTACCCATTAACGATATCTCCAAATCTTTCATTGGTCTTATAGTTGCAGCTACACCTCTGAAGTAATCATTTTCATTTACTGAATTATATGGCTTAAAGGCTCGACCACCTTTTTTTACACTTGTAACCCAAGCAGATTTCCCCGCTCCAAAATTATTGTGCTCTATCAGACCTTGACCTGCACTGAAGCTATAATCACCAACAACAATATCTTTCAGGAAATAAGAATAATCTTTAAGGTACAAATGAGCTGTTGTGTAATCGAATCCTTGTTTGTTTGAGCCTCGAAAAAACTCTTCACCTGCATCCTTTTCTAGGGTGATTCCATAACGCAGTCGATTCTCATAATTATGCCTGTACCTCACAAAATATCTATCGTTATTTCCTGCATAAGGTGTCACGCCTTCATCATTGGGAAGATAGCCTTTCTGTTCTTCAAGAATGGTTCTGGTTTTTAGAAAAATTTCATTTCTACCTTCTCTCATCATTCGAGGAATAGAATTTTGAAATTTACTTGGATCCTTTACGGAAACGAATGGTTTGATTCTTCTAATTGTTTCTGCGTCAATACCAGGAATAACTTGCAGCTCCTCTAGTCGGATAATATCTCCAAATTGCCCACGGTGCCTAATTAGGTTATCGATTTGAATATTGTTGAGGAGCATCAAATCTTGAAGCTCGTCATATTCAACCTTATTTAGATTAATTGGATTTTGTATATAGCTTTCCAGTCGGATCATTATATCCGAAACATCAAATTCTTCTAATTCTTGTGCTTCCAAAAATTGTTCTAAGATCAATTGTAAATCTTGAGGTATATCTTGAGCGCTTACTTGGAGCCAAGTAAAAAAACTTAAAAAGAATATTAAGAAGCTAGTTTTATTCATAATTCTGGATAAACCTCAGACATTTTACTGTTTTCTGCGATGCTTTTAACCCAAAGATAAAAGTCAAAATAATTAAATATTCTCTTATCAAAGCTATGTGTCTTCACTTTCTCCAATTTGGACAATAAATTCTCTGTAAAAGTCTTGAAATTATGGTCAGAATGCTTTTTATTTAATAAGCTAAGGATCAACATGAGCACTTTATTAGCCTCACCTTGTTTCTCAAATTCACGTTTTACATTTGGTATCAGGTTGGCAACCAATACATAGTTTTTTAAGTGGAAATTTGCAATTAGATTTAAAAGTCTTGCGTAGCAGATTAAATCTGATCTTAGTTGACCTTTTTTAGGCTGTAAAATAAAATTCAAGTGATCAATGGCTGATTGATAATTTCCCACAGCAATTTTAAGCCAAGCAAATTTATAATGAAACATCTTTACTCTATGAGAGTCTATTTGTAATTGAAATGATCTCATTTCTGTAAATATTTCTTTCTCAAGCTGTTTAATTTTATCAAAATCTTTCTTGAGCAATAACTCATTGATTTTTATATTATTTCCATAAATGAAGTTGAGTAGTTTAGTTGTTTCATTGAATTTACTCATGTGAGTTTCAGTGAACTTGAAGTATCTCTTTTTCCAAGCCTCAAAATCGTCGATGTTATTCAGGTAATAATTGTTGGTAAGTACATAATGCATACCTCTTAGATATAGGTCGGGATCTTTGAGTTGCATATTCGGATATCTATCAAAGACATCTACCCATTGTATTGCTTTATCTAGACTGTTCTCGAAATCTAAGGTCATGTAATAGAACCAAACGTAGCTCTGGTGAAGCAATACCTCTTCATAAAAGCCTGGATTTTTGCTCAGTCGTTTTGGTAGATTGCTATTAAAATAAGAATCAACCAAGAAATGCTCTTTGTCATTTTTTACAAATCCCATCTTGATATACAATCCTTGGATCATGAGGCTCAGGTTAGAGATCTCGGAAGTTCTGGATATCGTCACATTTGATCGGGTAGAAAGGAATATCAAATCTTCCACTTTGTTCTTTATGGTTCTACTTCGTGTAATGTGTCTTGATTCAATTAATTTTTGAAACTCTAAGATTTCTAACAGAATTATTTCTTGATTACTTGCTTTGGCTAAGGGTGTTACTCTATCAAGTAGCTTGAGGGATTGTAGGTAAAGTCCTTTTCCGTATAAAATTTTCGCATAGTCTATTTGTTCGCGAATTTGGATATCAACATCATGCCTACTATGAAGTAATCTTAGACTTTTGAGAATTTGGCTATACAGATGGCGTTTCAAGTTGACAAAGTCACTGGTCTTGATTTTTGGGAAACTCTTTTTGATTTTTTCTTCATCAAGGGTTTTTGATTTTTCTAATAGGTCAAAGAGCTTGATAAACATTACGTTTTTGTTGCTATCCAATCTATTTACATACAGTTTGAAGTGTCGCTTTTCTGCTTTTTCTAAACTTTGGATTAATTTAAATAGTTGTTCGTTTTGGGCGATAGGCATAGCAATATTATATTAGTTAAAATGTTGATTATCAATCATATATGTTATTAAAATATCATTTGGATACTGCAAATTACAAATTAATTAAGGATTTTATTTGATGATTGAATATTACATTTGATCTATCAATTGAGTGATATATCTGTTAACCTTAAACGAACAATTTAAAATGGCAAAATTAAAACTTGAATACATTTGGCTTGATGGTACACCAGGTACCCAGGGTATGCGAAGCAAAACAAAAATCATTGATGACGCAAAATTTAAAGGCAAGGTCAAAGAATTACCTATATGGTCTTTCGATGGTTCATCAACAAATCAAGCTGAAGGAGGAGCTTCAGATTGTTTGTTGAAGCCGGTTGCTATTTTTGATGATCCAGATAGAAGAAATGCCAAATTGGTAATGTGCGAAGTGTTGAATGCAGATGGTACACCACATGAAACAAATGCTAGAGCTACAATCAATGATGACGATAGTGATTTTTGGTTTGGCTTTGAACAAGAATATACAATCTGGGATCCTGAGACTGATAAGCCAGTTGGTTTCCCAGAAAATGGTTACCCTGCACCCCAAGGACCATACTACTGTTCAGTTGGAACAGGTAACGCTGTTGGAAGAGAATTGGTAGAAGAGCATTTGGATCAGTTGATAGATGCTGGTCTTAATGTAGAAGGAATAAATGCAGAAGTAATGTGTGGGCAATGGGAATATCAAATTTTTGCAAAGGGTGCAAAGAAAGCAGGTGATGAAATCTGGGTTTCAAGATACCTTTTGGAGAGAACAGCTGAAAAATATGGATTAAAGATAAATTGGCACTGTAAGCCAGTCAAAGGAGATTGGAACGGTTCAGGAATGCATGCAAACTTCTCTAACTCAGCGCTTAGAAAAGCTGGTAAAAGAAAAGTTTATGATGAGATTTGTGAAAAGTTCAGACCAAAAGATAAAATCAAAGCTGCAATACAAGCTTACGGTGAAGATAATGATCAAAGACTTACAGGTTTACATGAAACTCAATCAATCAAGAAATTCTCTTATGGAGTCTCAGATAGAGGCGCTTCAATAAGAATTCCAATTGCTACAGTTGAAAGCGGATGGAAAGGTTGGTTAGAAGACAGAAGACCTGCAAGTAATGCAGATCCTTACAAAGTTGCATCCGTTATTATTTCAACGGTAAAAAATTAAAATTCCTATGAAACTCCGTCTTTTGACGGAGTTTTTTTTTGCCCGAATGTTTTATTTACCTTCGGTGTAAATGGAAAAGGCTTATGGCTAGTATCATATTAAAGAATGCAAGGATTGTAAATGAATCAAAGATCATTGAAGGTGATCTTTTGATTAAAGATGGACGGATAGAGCAATTGGGTTCTATTATAGATTCTAAGGCAAAACAGGAAATTGACGTTAAGGGTAAGCATATCATACCTGGTATAGTTGATGATCAGGTTCACTTTAGGGAACCAGGTCTGACTCATAAAGCAAATATTGCCACCGAATCAAGAGCAGCAGTAGCAGGAGGCGTGACCTCATTTATGGAAATGCCAAATACTAAGCCTCAATCAACTACACAAGCTAAACTTCAGGATAAGTATAATATCGCTGCTGAAGTATCTCCAGCAAATTATTCCTTCTTTATGGGGGCAACCAATGATAATATTGATGAAGTTTTAAAGACGGATCGTCATGAGGTCTGTGGTGTCAAGATTTTTATGGGTTCAAGCACGGGCAACATGTTGGTTGATAATGCCCAGACCTTGGATAATATTTTTAGCCAAGTTCCAATGTTGATAGCAACGCATTGCGAGGATGAGGCTACTGTTAGGTCAAACATGGCACTTGCCAAGGAAAAGTATGGAGAGGACATTCCTTTTGAGCAGCATCCAATTATAAGGTCGGTAGAGGCTTGTTACCTCTCTTCAAGTATGGCAATTGAATTGGCTAAAAAATATGATACTCGACTTCATATTTTGCATATCTCTACAGAGAAGGAGCTTGGACTATTTAATAACACTATTCCTCTTAAAGACAAAAGAATTACTTCAGAGGCCTGTGTGCATCATATGTACTTTAATGATAGCTATTATCCAACTCTTGGTAGTAAGGTGAAATGTAATCCAGCCATAAAGACCGAGAAGGATAGACAAGCGATTTTCAATGCAGTGTTTGACGGTACAATTGATATCATAGCAACAGATCATGCACCTCATACTATGGAAGAAAAATCAGGTAAATATGCTAGCGCTCCTTCAGGTTTACCATTGGTACAGCATGCTTTAAATCTCATGCTTCATTTCTATCACAAAGGAGAAGTAAGCCTAGAAAAGATTGTAGAAAAAATGTGTCATGCTCCTGCAGAATGTTTTAGACTAAGAGAGCGAGGTTTTTTAAGAGAAGGATATTTTGCTGATTTTGTAGTTGTCGATATTGACCATGAGTGGGAGATTAATAAAAAGAATATAGAATATAAGTGTGGCTGGTCACCTTTGGAAGGAGTAAAAATGAAAGGCAAGGTAGAGAGCACTTATGTGAATGGTCAGATAGTATACAGGAATGGGGTAGTGTTACCATTTTCTGCAGGCAAGAGGTTGCAGTTTCAATAGTGAATTCTATACAAAATTGTGCCTTTAGAGTGCTAAAATTCTAGCCATCTCAATCAAGTCTTTATTGATTTCGTTTTCCTTGCTAATAGCTTCTGTTAACGTTGTATACAATACTCTGCCATTTTTTAACCCAACAGCAATAGATTTTTCATTATTGATGAGTGCAGTAACTGCAGCATGTCCAAGAGTACTTGCCAAAACTCTATCATTGCATGATGGTGAGCCACCTCTTTGTAGGTGACCAATTATAGTTACTTTACTATCAAAGTTGTCCAACTGCTCTTTTACTTTGGCAGCAATTTCCATTGCTCCTCCATTTTTATTTCCTTCAGCAACTATTACCAAATTGAATAACTTTTTTCTTCTGCCTTTTCGCTTAAGTTGAGTGATTAACTCATCAATTGAATCTTCAGTCTCCGGTAAAAATATATTTCCTGCTCCAGATCCAATGCCAGTATAAAGTGCAATGTAACCAGAATGTCTTCCCATTACTTCTATGAAGAACAACCTGCTGTGCGAGTCAGCTGTGTCTCTAATTCTATCTACAGCCTCTATGGCAGTATTGATTGCTGTGTCAAATCCTATAGAGTAATCAGTCCCATAAATATCGTTATCGATTGTTCCAGGTACACCAATTATTGGCACATCATATTCTTCAGAAAAAACTTTTGCACCAGTGTATGTTCCATTACCTCCAATAGCAACAATTCCCTGAATACCAAATGCTTGAAGAGATTCGTATGCCTTCTTTCTACCTTCTTCAGTCATAAACTCCATCGATCTAGCTGTCTTTAAGATTGTTCCACCTCTTTGAATAATGTTACCCACATCTTTTCTTTCCAATCTTTTAATTTCGCCTTCTATCATACCATGATATCCTTGAGAGATTCCAAAGACATGTAGGTCGTGGTATGTAGCAGTCCTCACTACAGATCTAATAGCTGCGTTCATTCCAGGAGCATCTCCTCCAGAGGTTAATACAGCGATTTTTTTTATTTCACTCATCTTCTTTGGTGATATTTTAGTAAATTTTCTAAAGGTGTTTTTAGCACATTTCCAAGCTTGTAGCCATTTCGCTCACAGGCTTTTTCAAGCTCTTGTTTAAAGTGAAACGCTATAGAGCCAATAAAGTTAATATTGATTGTTTTGTTACTTGCGATTGGATTTATTTTATTTCTAAAGAATCTATCAAAGGTATGTGTGCAGATTTCAGTTCTAAGTTTTTGACTTGACTGAGATAGCATTTTTGTATAAGATGCAATCAATGAGTTTGGATTTGAAGTTTCATACAATGGATTGATAATATGGTCTCTTTTACTTCCAAAAGTTTCTTGAAATAGCTTAACGTCGTTAGGCTCCATATTTCCATAAAAGTAACTCTTGATTATTTCTCTTCCGATATGATATCCAGAACCATAATCGTCAAAAAGATAACCTAAGCTCGGCAGCTTTTTACCAATAGTTACTCCATCAAAATAACAGGCATTGGTACCTGTGCCA
>CALHKJ010000557.1 GCA_938033975.1 uncultured Saprospiraceae bacterium
TTGGTCAAAATTAACTGCAGCTATAGGAGATAGATGTCAATTGGTTGGAGATGATTTATTTGTAACCAATACTGAAAGATTAGAAAGAGGAATCAAAGAGCAATCTGCCAACAGTATTCTAATCAAAGTAAATCAAATAGGTAGCCTTTCTGAAACAATCGATGCTGTTCAGATGGCACACAGAAATGGCTTTACTTCAGTAATGAGCCACAGATCTGGTGAAACAGAAGATACTACCATCGCAGATTTGGCAGTAGCCTTGAATACAGGACAGATTAAAACAGGTTCAGCTTCAAGAAGTGACAGAATAGCTAAGTACAATCAATTATTAAGAATAGAAGAGGAGCTAGCAGATCAGGCTTTCTATCCAGGTAAAAACCTGTTTGCATAAAATTGATATTTCACGATAAAAAGAGCTATAAAATAGGCTAAAATCCCTGTTTTATAGCTTTTTTGGCTTCAGAAGGGCACTTTAGAATAATTTCTAATACATAACTTAATAGTCATCTTAGTTTTTTAACTTTGTGCCAAGAAAACAAGCTTAATGGTTTCAGAATTTTTTAAACAACGAAAGGCTCAATTTAGCAATTTGAGCAAAATCAATAAATACTCTATTGCTGCCCTTGGCTTTCTTATCTGGTTGACTCTATTTGATTCCAATAGTCTTGTCACACAATTTAAATTGTCCAATACAATTAACAAGTTGGAAGCAGAAAAAGAAAGCTACGAAGAAAAGCTCCAAGTGGCAATCAAGGACAAATCCGAATTAGAAAATAATAAAGAGAAATTTACAAGAGAAAAATTTCTATTCCATAAAGACAACGAAGAAATAATTGTTATTCAAAACCAAGATTGATAAATGAGCGTATTAGTAAACAAAGATTCGAAAATTATAGTACAAGGATTCACTGGAACAGAAGGGACATTCCATGCTGGTCAAATGATTGAGTATGGTACCAATGTTGTTGGAGGAGTTACTCCAGGTAAAGGTGGTCAAGTACATTTAGATAAACCAGTTTTCAATACCATTGTAGAGGCGGTTGAGAAAACAGGAGCAAATGTTTCAATCATATTTGTGCCTCCAAGATTTGCGGCTGATGCAATTATGGAAGCTGCAGATGGTGGTATCGAGGTGATCATTTGCATCACAGAAGGAATTCCTGTTCAAGATATGGTTCAAGTAGCTGAGTATCTTAAAGATAGAGATGTTAGACTCGTAGGTCCTAATTGCCCAGGAGTTATGACACCAGGTGAGGCTAAAGTTGGAATTATGCCAGGCTTTATTCACAATCCAGGTAGAATTGGAATTGTATCTCGTTCTGGTACACTTACTTATGAAGCAGTTGATCAAGTTACAAAAGCAGGTATGGGTCAATCCACCTGTATCGGAATAGGTGGAGATCCAATCATTGGGACTACCACACTTGATGCTGTAAAATTATTGATGGAAGATCCAGATACGGATGGTATTATCATGATCGGTGAGATTGGAGGTCCAATGGAAGCAGATGCTGCTAGATGGATCAAGGAGCATGGTACAAAACCAGTGGTTGGTTTTATTGCTGGACAGACAGCACCAAAGGGTAGAACGATGGGACATGCAGGAGCTATCATAGGTGGAGCTGAAGATACAGCAGAAGCAAAAATGAAAATAATGAAAGAATGTGGTCTTGCCGTTGTAAATTCCCCAGCAGAGATTGGCGCAACAATGGCCAAGTTGATCAACAAATAAAAGCAGACCCATAGAAGAATACAAAAGCTCTTCTTGCTGCAAAGCAGGAAGAGCTTTTTATATAACTCCATTTTGCAACATGCAATAACCAATGAATAAATCGAAGCCTAATTTTCTTGCAATTGTTCTTTCCTTTTTTGCCATCTATATCATTTGGGGCTCAACGTATTTATTTGTTGCCTTTGCAGTAGAAGAAATTCCTCCGCTTATTTTGGCCTCAGTAAGATTCTTTATTGCTTCAATTGCAATTCTTATTATTTGCTTATTCACTGCAGATCTTAAATCATTGAAGTGGCCTCAGATTAAGCATTCTATGATTGCTGGCTTTATGTTTTTGACTTTAGGAAATGGAGCAATGTGTTATGCACTCCAATATATCGATAGTGGATTTTCTGCCTTGATGATTTCTATACAACCTTTGGTAATTATTTTGATGTTAAGAGTTTTAGAAAAAGTCAAAATAAGTCCCAAAGCCATGATTGGTTGTGCGCTAGGAATGTTAGGAATGTACCTATTGGTTTCGCAGAAAGATTTGGTTTCAGGCCCCAATCAATGGAAAGGTTTGCTTGCAATGGTCTCTTGTCTTTTTACCTGGGGCTATGCTTCTTTATATGTTCGACATGTAGAATTACCTAAATCTCATTTTGTCAATAGTGCTATCCAAATGGCCTTTGCAAGTGTAAGTTTATTCGCCTTGAGTTTTGTATTTGGTGAAGCCAAAGTAGATTGGTTTGAATTAAAAGACCTGACTTATTTCTCGATGCTGTACTTGATAATTTTTGGTAGTGTGGCTGCCTTCACCGCCTTTAATTTTCTACTGCAACATATCGAACCAGAAAAAGTAGCAACAAGTACTTATATCAACCCTTTGGTTGCCATCCTGCTAGGCTGGTATTTTCGAGATGAAATTATCTCTAGTCAAACATTAATGGCAGCTGGACTCTTACTGATTGGTGTGTATTTTATCAATACCAATAAGAAAAAGCGCGTAATTGAAAGCGGTACTTCAGAATAATTTACAATTGTCCTCTTTCTATGTACTTAAATCATTTCAATACATTAAGTTTGCCCCAAATTCAAGATGTAGAATTTTTAACTATCAATAAATAACAATGATAACAGTCACTAATAAAGTAATTTTCTTGCCTAAATCAGGAGGAGGCATCAACAAGGAAAACCAGCTTAGCGCAAATGTGCAAGGCACCTTGAAAAAGATGATTGTCAAAGTTAAAAAGTTGAAAACCGATCAAGACATCAAAGTTCTGCTTACAGGTGGATACAAAGATTATACAGTTGAGGTAACACCAAAGGATGCCAAAATCGCCTCTAAGATTATTGGTATGTTGAAAAGCAAGAAATAGAAGTTTTTCTTCCTCACAATTCATTTTTAGTATTTAACTACAAAGGTCCAAAGCCATTGGCTTCTCCATTTTTCTGTCCATGAGATGGAAAATATATTTCTATCCCCATAACTAAAGCAAAAAAAGGGATTGTCGCAAGATTAAATTATTTTAGCCTTAGTGAGAAGTTTTTCATTTCATACTATGATTCTATCGATACAGTTTTGTCTGTATTCCTTAATACCTTCTTCTGTATTGTCACAAGAGTTTGAGAATATTGGGCATATTGGTTCTGAAGATGGTCTCATTAGTCAACTATGTACTAGAGTGATAGAGGATGATCTTGGAAATCTTTGGATAAGCACATTTAGAGATATTCATAAATTTGATGGTTACTCCATGGAGACCTTTAGTTTGGCAAACTATAAAATAAAACCCGAACAAGCAGTCGTTGAGTTAATCAAGGATAAAGCTGGAAACATTTGGGTAATTCAAGGCCTGTATAGCAGAATCAGTTCAGGTATTTTTGTAAATCATCATATTTTGGACTGTAATATTTTTGTTATCAATCCAATTACAGATGAGGTGCTTTCATTTGAAGACTATACGGCTACTGCAAATTTGAAGTCTAAAAATGTAAAGAAAATATATTTCAATTCGGGTAATATTTACCTGCTTACCGAACAGCATGAGTTTTTTCGTTATTCTGATAAATTGGAAAAGTTTGAATTTCTTGATG
>CALHKJ010000558.1 GCA_938033975.1 uncultured Saprospiraceae bacterium
CTTCCCCTAGCTCTTTCATACCATCGTCAAGTGAAGTTGCTTCTGCTTCCTTTTCCATTTGAGTTGATTCATTTTCCATTGTTGATTCTGCTTGCGCAAATATTTGATCAATGGCCTTATTAACATCCTCTTCTTCAGGCTTAGGCGCTTCCTCTTTAGTTACTTTAGTTGAGTTTTCAGTTTGCTTTATGATGTCATCAATAGATTGTCCTTCCTCCAATTTCAATTGCCCTTCATTTTGTAATTCAGCAATAATGTCATCCATATTTTCAATGCCTTTCATTCTTTCGAGAGACAAAGGCTCAGGCGGGCTTGCCATAATTCCAGTAACCTTCAGCTCGGTTCTTCTGTTTTCCTGATGTTTGGCTTCAGAACAATCTACTCCATCGGTACATCCATTTTTAATATTTGATTCACCATAACCTCTTGCAATAATATTTGCAGTTGGGACACCTCCTTCTTCAATTAAATATCTAACTGCAGACTTTGCTCTTTCTAAACTTAAAACTTGATTTTTATCTGCCTTTCCTCTTGCATCAGTATGACTACCCAATTCGATTGTGATTTCAGGATTATCTTTTATCAAGACTGCCACCTTATCCAATTCTTCGAATGCCTCTTTTCTTAATTTAGCACTTCCGTAATCATAGTAGATATCTCTTACTTCCATCTTTTTTCCGGAATACACTCTTTCCAACTCGACATTTGCAAGAAGTACACCCATCTGGTTTTCTCCAGTTAGATTGTCTGCTACACCTGGTGTTACAGAACCAATTCCTTCAAAGCATAATATACATCCTTCTACATCTACAAAGGCTTCCATTCTTTTTGCTAAATACCCTTCTTTCCTAACAAGGATTGTATAATGATTTCCCTTGATAAGATCTACATCAAAATGTGGATCAGGATGATCTTTCAAAACCATAACTGGTTCTCTTGTTGTGTTATTAAACACTTCTATTAAAGCACCATTGATTGCATCAACAGGTGCACCATCTTCTTCTCTTTTTGGTGCCAAGGTAATCTCAAATTGATATCCTGGAGATCGAGCCATTTTCATACTTAAGAAGACCTTGTCCTTAGCCCTAAGATCTGATGCTGGTACTGCTAGATCTTGAGACTCATACATGTCCTTTAATATCGATACAGTATAATTTTGAATCTCATCCACTTCAAAGCTGAAGAAACCTTCTTTGGTTGTAAAGTCAGTATCAATAACCTCATCATTAATGTCTGACTTCAACATCACTTTAACTTGGTTAATGTATCCTCTATTACCAGTCTCAAATACATAACCTTCAATAATTTTGGTTTGTGCTCCAAGAACCAATGAGAAAAAACTTAAAGTAACAATTAGAATGATAGTTCTTAACATGAGTATTATTTCTTTATTTAGCTCAATATTTGAATAAACTTAAGTAAATAGGCCGATAGGAACAAAATCAAAAGCAAATATGAGTGGACAATCATTAAATATAGTTTTCATGGGCACACCCGATTTTGCTGTTCCTACACTAGACCATCTCCATAAATCAAGACATAAAGTAGTGGCTGTGGTCACTTCCATTGATAAATATGGAGGTCGAGGAAAGAAAGTACTTTTAGAATCAGCTGTCAAGAAGTACGCAGTAGAGAATAAGATACCGGTACTTCAACCCAAAAACCTAAAATCGCCAAAGTTTAACAGCATTCTTAAATCTTACAACGCTGATATACAGGTAGTTGTTGCATTTAGGATGCTTCCTGTTTTGGTTTGGGACATGCCCCCGATGGGGACCATCAACCTTCATGGCTCACTATTACCTCAATTTAGAGGAGCTGCGCCAATTAATTGGGCAGTGATCACTGGAATGAAAGTAACTGGTCTGACTACTTTCAAGTTAAAGCATGAAATTGATACAGGAGATATGATCCATCAAGTCAAAGTATTGATTGAAGAAAATGATACTGCAGGTACTATTCATGATAAGTTAATGCAAGAAGGAGGGCCATTGATGCTCCAAACAATCGAAGACTTCAGCCATGATAGAGTAAAATATTACGAACAAGATTTGAGTTTGGTTTCGAAAGCGCCGAAGATCTATCGCGAAACCTGTAAGATCGATTTCAATAAGGCTTCTCAAGAAGTGCATAATCAGATTAGAGGCTTGAGCCCATATCCCGGTGCATGGTCTAAGATAGAGAATGGAAAAGAGATAAAAATCCTACAAACAATTATTGAAGATCAAAAAGAAATAGAAGTACCGAAGTTGAAAGTTGGGGAAATTTTCACAGACAATAAAAGAACTTTTCTAATTGGAACCTTGGATGGCTATGTCAAAGTATTAGAAGCACAGTTACAAGGAAAGAAAAGAATGAATATCAAGGATATTCTCAATGGAACCAAGTTTGAAAACGGAAGTCGATTTAGTTAAGTGTAGTAAAGAACCTAAAGGTTGAACCTATTCTTTGGATTATATCAATATCAGAAAATCCTAGGCCAATCATATCAGTTTCGTCCACCTCAGTTTTGTCCAGCTTAGTTTCTACTTTCTCCATGTCATCCTGTTGTTTATCTAAGGAATATTTAACATAAAGAAAGCAAGAGATGCTTATGATAAAAGCTGCGATCGTAGGAATTAGAAGTCGTTTGTTTCGCATTATGTTCTTGTTTCAAGTTAAAAGTACAACGAAGTCACTTAAATATTAGTTACAGAAATCTTAAAAAAATTACAGATTCCAATAAAAATATTTCTGAGAGGGCTGTTTTTACTCGAAAAAACCAAGTATTACTATCGTATGAGTTTTAATTATATATGTTAAAGTAGTGGTTAACAAGTTGCTGGAGCTTTATGTAATAAGGACACTAATATATATTTGGTTGAGCT
>CALHKJ010000559.1 GCA_938033975.1 uncultured Saprospiraceae bacterium
GGTGGCCAAGAACCACTTCAATATATTTGGGATCCAGCAAATTTAAAAGGTACAAATCCAAACAACCTTAAGAAAGGATCTTATACGGTAACAATAGTTGATGCCTTTAAAAATGAAGTAGTAAGAAATATTGTCATTGAAGAACCTTCTCCACTCAAGGTAAATGTAGTTTCCAAATCAAGGATCTCTAAGGCTGGCCAAAAAGATGGTAAATGTGAATTAAAAATTACAGGAGGAACTGCACCATATGATATTATTTGGGATAATAACAAAAACAGAAAAAATAAAGGAAACAGCGTTGCGAATTTAAATTACGGAATACACATCATTGACGTAACAGATGTAAATGGCTGCAAGACCTCTTCAACAGTAGAGATTGAAAAAGAAAAATTTATTCCAGACTTGGATATAGCAAATATCAAAGTAGGACAAACACTTAGAATTAATAACTTATTTTTTGCTGCGGACAGTACACATTTTGATCAAAAGTCCGAAGATGTCCTTTTGGAAGTTTTAGAGTTTATGCAGCAAAATCCTGCTGTAAGTATTGAAATTGGTGGTCACACCAATAACATACCTCCTCATGATTATTGTGACAATTTATCTACTGCTAGAGCCGCAAACGTTGCAGACTTTCTTGTATCAGGCGGTATTGAACAAAATAGGATTCAACACAAAGGATATGGAAAAAGAAAGCCTATTTCTTCTAACGAAACAGTTGCTGGCAGGAATAGAAATCAACGTGTTGAAATAAAAATCCTTCAGATAGTCAATTAGACCTAAATGTGATTAAAAAGACTATTATTTAAGAGAGCTTGAATAAGCTAGCCTGAACATATTAGTTTATTTCATCATTTTTACCACTCGAAATTCACTTTTTACCACTCAATTTATACTTTTGCATTAGCTATTCAATTTAGCGAGAACAATTTAAACTAATACAACCTAATTAAATTGCTTCATAAATTAAATGTGCTAATTGCAGTTCAAGATTCTAATCTCAGAACCGAATTAGCACGTAATATCGGTTTCCTATACCCTAGTCTTTCTATTTCAATGGAAGAAAACGGGGCTGCAGCGCTTCTCTCTATCAAAGAGCACAATCCAGATATTGCCTTCTTACAAGATAAATTGCCATTATTGGATGCCTTTGATGTTATAAAAAAATCACGACAAGACAATACTACTAATACGTCATTCATCATGCTTAGCCAGCAAATAAAGATGGAGCAATTTCACCAGGCTAAAGAATTAAATTTTTCAGCCTACTTGTCAACCAATGACATAGAAACTGACCTACAAGATTGTATCAAGTCTATTTTAAATAAAAATTGTTTCATTAGTAATTCAATGTCAAAACTGATTTCCAAATTTGGAGAAATATCTAATAAGCTTGCTAGCTTATCTCAAACCGAAAAGCTATTTCTAAATGAAATCCATGAAGGAAAGGATGTTAAGGAAATTTCTGAAAAATTAGTGCTTAGCAATAAATCCATAAAACAATTGACTAAGAGTATCGGAGAGAAACTTCAGATAGACAATGGAATTCAAGATCTAGAACAATGGGCAAAGGATCATATGCCTAACCTTAGCTAAGCTGATTCATTTCATTTAAATAGTTGTTATATGCAAGTGCTTCATTCTCATTTACCGAAGTAGGATTTGTGAAATAAGTTTTACGATACATATCTTGAATAATTTCTGCTTGTTGCTCAAAATTAAATTCATGAAATAACTTTCCATTCTTAATCGATTCTAACAGCTGAACAGATCCCCCATAATCATAGCCTTCCTTTGAAATCTGTGCTTTCCAAGCAAAATAAATATAGACTGCACCAAACAAGTGATACTGCCAAATGTGAACAATCTCATGAATAAATATATCATTGGGAATTCTACCATTATAATTGATTTGTCTAAAACTCACATAGGCTATACGTAATTTTTTCGCAATAAGATTTGATGGATTAACACGTAGGTAGCTGATTGGTATTTCAGGAGAAAAAACATCTTCTATCATAAGCTTCTCATGTGAATTAATATCCCTAATATTCCAATTAATCAATTCATTCACAATTTCATATAAATCAGATATTCCAAATAAATCAATTAAATAAAATGGAAGCATGCAAGCCCAATCAATCCACGATTTTATGATTTGATATTGAGGAAAGGAAGGAATCCAAAAAAGAATTGGATAAAGCAAATGGAAACATAATCGCAAGGCCCGGATCGGCAAATACGCAAAGGGAAAAAACATCCTTAGAACAATACTTCGAAATTTAGGAATTAACATCTTGCTTATTGGCTAGACAAATTCTAAAACCTTTATAGGTTTTATTTTAGTAATAATGTAAGTTGGCAAAATCATAGAAATTGATGTTACAACAATAACAATTACATTGATTAAAATCACCTGCCAAAGAGAAAAGCTTACTGGTGCAACAGATAAATAATAGCTTGCCTCATTTAGCTTAATGACTTCACCATATTTTTGTATAAATAACAGGAGAAATGCAATGACATTTCCATAAATAATACCTCGTAGTAAAACGTAAATGGACTGGTACAGGAAAATTTTTCTTACTGGCCAATTTTTGTAACCAACTGATTTTAAAACACCAATCATATGACTTCGATCCAAAATAAAAATAAGAATCACTGTTGCCATATTTATGATAGAAACCAAGATCATGAGCATAATGATAATACGCTCATTGATATTCAAAAGATCCAACCACTCGAAGATATTGGGTCGTTTTTCTTGGATGGTTTCTGAGAAAAGTCCAGTTGGCAAATACTCATTGTAAATTACATCTGACATAATTGGAGCGTCATTTATGTCATCCAAAAATACCTCATAACCTGTTATCTGGCTTTCATCCCAACCTAAAACATCTTGGACTACCTTCTGATCACAGAATGCAAACTTTTTATCGTACTCTTCAAGTCCAGTTTTGTAGATTCCACCAATGGTGAATTGCTTCTTTAGGACTTTGCGATCTTTTGCAAAATTGATAATCAATTTATCATTTAAAGCAACCTCCATTCTTTTTGCTGTCTGCTCAGAAATAATCAATTGTCTAGACTCAGTGCTGTCATTAAAACTTATCAATTCACCTTCTTGCAGAAATTGCTTAAGTCGGCTCTCATCACTATCATCGGCAATCCCCTTTAAAAGAATCCCTTCAAACACTTTTTTTCTATTAAGGACCCCGGGACAAAAAGCATAAGATTGCACATGCTTAACTCCACCCTTTGTAGATATTGTTTCACCTGTTAGATTATCATGCAATTCCAGCTTCCCAATATTCATGATTGAATCCATCAAAGCAGGATCTTTCTTTATTGGGATAGATTCAAAACTGCGGGTAATTTTTGTGTCGTTGATATGAATATGACCCCAAAATCCAAAAATTTTATCCGAAATTTCGTTTTGGAAGCCATTGATAACTGAATTTGCGCATAACATAACTACCAAACCCAGTGCAACGGTAGCATATGCAATTTTGATAATAATGCTTGTAAACCCTGAGGAGGATTTTTCAATCAATCTTTTAGCAATATATAGTGAAGAATTCATGCGGTGACTCAAATATGCACAAATATCATACATTTGCATAAACTTATTATTGATGAATTTTATTGAGGAATTAAAGTGGAGGGATATGCTCTTTGATATGACTCCAGGAGCAGATGAGAAATTGGCAGCAGGACCTAGTGTTGGTTACATTGGTTTTGACCCAACTGCACCGTCAATGACGATTGGTAATTTCGTTCAATTACAGCTATTAAAGCTGTGGCAAAGAAGTGGTAATACTCCTATTGTACTTATGGGTGGTGCCACAGGCAGAATTGGTGATCCTTCTGGAAAAGATGCAGAAAGACAATTGAAAAGCTATGAAGAACTAGATTACAACCTAGCTCATCAAGCTAAACAAGCAGAGAAGTTACTCAACTTTGAGGATGGCCCCAATAAGGCCATTAAACTCAATAATTATGACTTTTATAAGGACATGAATGTCTTGAGTTTTTTAAGGGATGTCGGCAAGACTTTGACTGTCAGCTATATGATGTCCAAGGATTCAGTCAAAAATAGACTTGAGTCAGGACTGTCTTTCACGGAGTTTAGCTATCAACTGCTTCAGGCTTACGATTTTCAATACCTATATCAGAATCATGGAGTCAGATTCCAAATGGGAGGATCTGATCAGTGGGGTAATATCACCTCTGGAACTGAATTCATCAGAAGAAATCTTACGGATGCAAAAGCATATGCTGTAACCACTCCTCTATTAACCAAATCTGATGGTAAGAAATTTGGTAAGTCGGAAGCAGGTAACATTTGGCTAGACCCCAATCTGACGAGTCCATACAAATTCTATCAATTTTGGATCAATGCTGATGACGCTGATTTACCAAAATTCACAAGATACTTCACCTTAAAATCCAAAGAAGAGGTTCTGACATTAGAAAAAGAACATGCAGAAGATCCAAGAATACTAAAAAAGATTTTAGCAGAGGAGATTACAAGGCGAGTACATACAGATGAGGCTTATGAATCTGTCATGCAAGTATCTGAAATTCTATTCAATAAAAAGGCAACCAAAGAATCCTTGCTAGCCATGGATTCTGCAACTTTAGCCTCAGTGGGTCAGGAGATTCAAAGCTTTGAAGTCAATAAAGAATTGATTCAAAATAATGTAAACTTGATTGACCTTATGGCTGAGCATAGTAATTTGGTTTCATCCAAAAGTGAGGCTCGAAGAGCAATCAAAAACAATTCAGTATCTATCAATAAAGAGAAAGTAACCGACGAGAACTTCGATGTCAATCCAGATCACCTTCTGCAAGGAGAATATGTGATGATTGAAAACGGTAAGAAGAATAAATTCTTACTTAAGTTTATTTAAAAGCTAAAGAATTATGGCTCTTTTGTTTCAGGTTCAAAATCTATAGAAAGAGAATTGATACAGTACCGTAATCCAGTAGGTTTTGGCCCATCGTTGAATACATGTCCTAGATGACCATCGCATCGTGCACACATTACTTCTGTACGTGCGTATCCTACCACATAGTCTGTTTCGCTGGCTATATTTTCTTCAGCTATAGGCTCATAAAAGCTAGGCCAACCAGTACCAGATTTAAATTTAGTGTTTGATTCAAAAAGTGGCAATTGACATGCTTTACAAGTAAATGTCCCTTCTCTTTTTTCACCCAATAATTCGCCTGTAAAAGCTCTTTCGGTTCCTTTTTCTCTTATAACATAAAATTCATCTGGAGTCAAAAGTGATTGCCACTCGTCAACAGTTTTCTCTACTTTCTCTCCTTTGAAGTTATTTACGTAAGTAGTTTCCTTTTTGTCACTATTGACAGATTGAGATTTAGAGCTACAAGCAGAAAGCATTAGAATTGCGATGCTAAATAAAATTACCTTTTTCATAATCAAACTTTATTCTTCGCCACGTAGTCGTTTATCTTCACGCTGGGCGATGGTTATAATTTTTTTCATTGTTCTTACTATGGAAAGTAAAATTAAATAGCCCATAGTAAATACAAG
>CALHKJ010000560.1 GCA_938033975.1 uncultured Saprospiraceae bacterium
AGTATGCTGATTGGTTGGGTGTAAATTTCAGAATCTTCATTTGGAATACTTGCATCCAAGGTGTAGCGAATTGTTTTATCGCCTTCAGTTATCATACTCAAGGCAATTTGCTCAACCAATCCGCTCTCGTGATTGAATTCAATGTTGGCCAATGATTGACCTTGAAAAGATTCAGTATTGTTAGCTGCAGACGGGGTGGGGCTTTCATAGAAGTCATAGCTGCCGGTAATTGGATTCAGGCCGTAGGAAATGTTTGTCTCCAAGGCAGGTATCTGTAAGCTGTCAATTAGGATGGTGTCTTTGTTGTATAGATACACACTTTCTCCACCTGATGAAATTTTAAAATTGGTATGTAAATTTGAATTCTCCAAACTAAAAAGATCGACTGCTTCTATGCCACTATTGTTGGACGAAGTAAAACCTGCTGTTAAAAAAGGTATCAAGCTGAAGTCAGAAGAATTGGCTGAAATATTGTGACCCTGTATTGCAAGAACGTTTTCTCCTTCTCGTAAGAAATCAGAAAGAAAGCCAATTGAAAATACTTCTGGAATTCCATCATTGTACAAAACAGCTTCATGGTCGGTTATGCTATATTGATCATAGCTTGGCGGATAGCCTTCGATATTTGCTCTGGCAATTGGTGCGCCGTTGATATAGGCGACAAAAGCATCATCATAGTCAATGTGCAAAAGAAGAGAATGAATGCTTTCATTATTTTCAAGTGTAAATTTCTTTCTGATGAAAATGGAACTGATGCCTTCTGGAATCTCAGTGGCGTCATCTCCATCCCCATACCCAAATCCAGAATTTCCTTTCAACCAACTTTCGTCATCAAAACTTAAACTGGTCCAATTTTGATCTACTGCTTGATTTGGAATTAGGTATGAAAATTCATCTCCTTCTACAATAAGGGATCTATACTGCAAAATGAAATCTCGATCTTTATCTGATGCAAATAATACCAAATAATCATTTGGGGCTATGCTTGTTTTCGGAAATTTCCATTTGCTCGGATTATCGACTTTGTCTGAAATGAAATATTCTTCTAGATTTATTGTGTCAGCACCTGGGTTGTAAATTTCAATCCAATCAGGACTATCTTGATCTTCGTCAAAATATTTTGTGTTTGAGCTTTCTACTTCATTGATCAGCAATTCTTGTCCATAAGAATTGCAAAGGAAAATGATAAATAAAGAGTTTAGGGCAAGAAAAATTTTATGGTAGCTCAATGCTTAAATATTTATTTTTTGTAGAAGTAAAAATAGGAATTAAAACTAAAATCTGAGTAGTAAAACATCTGCATCGTCTTGGCTGCGATGCTTTACAATAAACAATTTACTATAAATTGATTCATCAATAGGAGTTGCTTTTTCTGGGCCTGCTATTTGGTTGACAAAGTTTGGAGTTGAGTTGGAATGTCCAACTACAAGTATCGTTTTTCCTTTGTGCTTTGATAACATGTCATCCATAGCTGCCTTCAGATCGGATGGATTATAGAGATTGACCTTCATTTGTTTAGATTCTGCGGTTGGTGTAGCAGTAGCAATTGTTCTCTTGTAGTCCGTAGAATATATTGCATCTATGGGAACGTCTTGCAACATAAAGGCCAGCTTGTCCGCTCTTTCTTGGCCCTCCTTTGTTAATCCGGGATTGTCCTTGACTTTTTCTTTCTCTGCATGGCGAACCAAAATAAATGTCGTTTGGACTGTCGGTTCAGCTTGAGTTTTATTTTGGATTGGTTTTTCATTACAACTGATTGTATATAAACTGAAAAAACAAAGACATAAAATTGTAAAAATTTTGGACATGTAAACTGATTTAAATAAAATGAATGAAACAATATTCAGGATGTCTATTGAATTATATCAAGAATGATTGCTATCTTAAGTTGTTATGTAAAGTACAAGTCTCTGCTCAGTTTATTAAATTATACATATGAAATATTATATCAGTCTTTCAATATTAGTTGTTTCATTATTAACTAATGGTTTTCAGTGGAATGAAAATCACAATATGGATGAATTAATTGAAAATAATCAATCAAAAATTTCAGAAATGAACAAATCGGATTTAGGTGCGTTTTCGGTCAGCTTGAGTGTTAAGGATCTTGCTGCCTCAAAGCTATTTTATGAAAATTTAGGTTTTGAAGTATTAGCTGGTGGAAAAGAAATGAATTATTACATAATGAAAAACGGCGATACACTTATAGGTATTTTCCATGGTATGTTCGAAGGAAATATCATGACCTTTAATCCAGGTTGGGATTCTAATGCTCAAAATTTAGATGAGTTTGTAGATGTTAGAGATATTCATAAAAACTTGCAAGAAAAAGATGTACGCATAATGGATGGCGCAAGTTTGGATGGAAAGGGGCCTGGGAGTTTTATGGTTTCTGACCCTGATGGGAATATTATATTGATTGATCAGCATAGATAGATCATGGCAAAGCCAAAAACTAAAGAAGAGATTTTAGAACAGTCTGCAGCGAATTTTGAAAAATTGATGGATCTGTTGGAATCTCTTTCAAAGTCGCAATTGGATAGAGCGTTTTCTAAAGGAACACTCAATCGAAATATTCCAGATGTCTTAATGCATTTACATGCATGGCATAAATTATTTTTTGCCTGGCATCAAGTTGGTATGAAAGGAGGGATCCCATCAATGCCAGCTGAAGGGTATAGCTGGCAGACTTTGCCAAAACTAAATTTAGAAATTTGGAAAGAAAATAAGGGGACCGATTTAAAAGAAGCGAAGAAGCATTTTAAGCGTACACATAAAAAAATGCTTAAGATTACCCAATCTCATACTGGAGAGGAGTTGTTTGCCAAAAAATTGTATCCTTGGACAGGTTCAACTTCTTTAGCAGCATACTTGATTTCAAATTCGGTAAGCCATTATAATTGGGCTTATAAGTTGATCAAAAGGTGTACAAAAGAATTTAGTGTATTAAATCATAAGAATAAGTGATAAAGAATAAATGCTTTTTAGAATCGAAAATTTAGGAATTAAAAATGGATAGATGTCAATTTCTTTCTTAAATTCGAGTCGACTAATGAACCAATAATACACACATGTCTCCAGAAAAAATTCAAGAATATTTAGACCTTCTCATTGATTGGGTGGTGCTATTTGCACCCAAAGTTTTATCTGCCATTTTAATTCTTATAGTAGGGCTCTTTATCGTCAAAAGAGTTTCAAAAATGATTAAGATTGGATTGGGAAAAACCAGTCTCGATTATGAAATAACAGAATTTTTAGGCTCACTATTGGAAACCCTGATGAAACTAGCTGTGATTCTCTTTGCAGTAAGTATGTTGGGTGTAGAAATGACAGCAATCATTGGATTGCTTGCCGCAGCCAGTTTTGCAGTAGGA
>CALHKJ010000561.1 GCA_938033975.1 uncultured Saprospiraceae bacterium
CCGCATCAAGCTGAATCATTTTTAGAAACTTTACCAGTAAAAGATTTTTTTGGCGTTGGTAAGGTCACTGCAAAGAAAATGGAGAACATGGGAATTACAACTGGTAAGGATTTAAAAGAATTTTCAAAATTGGAACTAGCTCAAAATTTTGGAAAGTCGGGTATGTTCTTCTATGATATTGTAAGAGGTATAGATAATCGTCCAGTAAACAATAGTAGAGTAAGAAAGTCACTTGGAGTGGAGCGGACCTTAAACGATGATCTTTCGACCATAGAAGAAATCTTTCCTTTTCTTGAAAAGATCATTGCTCAATTCATAAGTCGACTCGCCAAGGCTGACAATTATGGAAGGACCATTACCCTTAAATTGAAGACTAGTGATTTCCAGACCATCACAAGAAGTACTTCAAAAAAATACTATATAAAAGATGAGGAAGAGATTGCACAAATCTCAATTGCACTACTTGAAGCTAATGAATCTTCTTTTGACAAAATTAGACTTATTGGTCTAACAGCTTCAAACTTAGAAAAAGAACAAAACGAATTAACAGAGTGGCAACTAAGTTTTGATTGGGGAGAAAGCGAATGACCTTTAAATAAAAATCAAAGTATTTGCGTTATATTAGTTTAGAGGTATTTGAATTAAAAAAATTATTATGAAAACATCGCTACTTAGTTTTATCTTCCTTTCCTTCATTATTAGTAATTCATTTGCAACATCTAACCCTTGGGTTAAAAGCGAATTAGCTATTGATTTAATCGTAGAATTACCTGAGGTCCAATTTGAAATGGATGAATCTGAGTTAACAGAATCTTCTCTGGCTTCATTGAATGAATTAAAAGAATTTTTGATGGCTAATGAGTCTGTAAAATTAGAAGTACGAGGACATACCAATAGCATACCACCGGCAGCATACTGTGATGAACTATCAAGTAATAGGGCTCAAGCTGTAAAAGACTATTTAGTTAAAGGAGGAATCAATCCGGAAAGACTTGAAGCAAAAGGCTATGGAAAAAATGTTCCTAGGGTTTCGAATTTGACAGCTTTCGATAGAAAATCTAATCAAAGAGTTGATGTAAGGATTATTGCTTTGTAACAATAAGTTATTTTGATTAGGCTACTTCTCGACCTATAGCAGCAGACCACATTTCAAACCATTCTTGATCAGTCAGATTTATTTCTAAGGACTGCATAGCAGATTTGTATCGTTCTGGTTTTGTAGTACCTAGTATTGGCTTTAGTCCTGCTGGATGTCTTGTCAAAAATGCAATTAATAATTGATCTGTTGGATGTCCTGTGGTCAGGGACAAATCATTGACTACAGAAATAATTTTAGAAATGCGGTCATCCCCATCTGTTTGAAAAATTTGTCCTCCAGCAAGAGGTGACCAAATCATAGGTTGTGTTTTATATTTCAACGCTTGATCAAAAGTTCCATCCAAAAATGGGTCAACATGCGCAATTGAAGCTTCTACTTGATTGGTGCAAAGAGGTGTAAAAGAATGCAGCATTTCAAATTGGCTGGGTGTAAAATTACTAACACCAAAATCTAAAATTTTTCCACTGTCCTTTAGGCTTGTAACTGCTTCAGCAATCTCTTCAGGATTCATAAGTGGAGACGGTCTGTGTATAAGCAGAACATCTAGATATTCTGTTGCCAAATTCTTCAATGATCTTTCTACTGACGAGATGATATGATCTTTGGAGGTATTGTAGTGTTTGATATAATCGGATGGATATTTCTCAGAAAGCAATCTGATTCCACATTTAGAAATCAATTGGACAGATTTTCGATCGATACCGGTTTTTACAAATGCACGACCAAATCTTTCCTCCTCTTCATAGTCTCCATAAATATCTGCGTGATCAAATGCGGTAATTCCTAAATCGTACACTTCCTTGACAAAAGAAGTAATTTCAGGAATAGAAAAGTTTGATCCCCACTTTCCAAGTTTCATTGCACCAGCTATGATGGGAGAATGTATCATATCAGAGAGAATTTTTTAAGAATAAAAGACATAATGAAATAAAGAACGATCGTAACTACAATGGACAGGCCTAATGACGGATAAAAGCTCATACCCTTTTTAATGCAGAATGATAAGATTAAAAATAGAGCTAAGGAAGGGATAACCAACCAAAAGATACTAATTGAAAGTTCCGAAATTTTGCTGAGGTCCTTGGTTTCTTCATAGAGAAATATAAAAGCAATGATTGAAATAAATGGAAGTGAGGCAAGTATCGCCCCCCAAAAGCTAGAACGTTTAGCGATTTCAGAAATAGCTAATATCAGAATAGCGGAGCTTACAATCTTGATGAGGTAATACATACAAGACAAATTTATGAGCCAAAAAAGAAACCCTTGAGACGGTTAGAAATGTTAGAAAAAAATTGAATCTGCTTATACTTCTTTTCAAACTTAGGAACAAGTGCTATAAACTCTTTGACATTTTCTTCTTTGACAAGTGATAGTACCGTTGTCATTTTTTCAGCAGGGGACATCGCTCCCATCCATCCTTCAAGGTTGGATAAAATGGTCTCAATAGATTTTTCGTTTTGCGATTTGTACTTATTTATGAATTTTAGTCCTTGTTGAGGATCTAAAAAATCCAAGCTTTCACTCATCATTTGAGTCAGGCTTGACATCAAAATATCTATTTGTTGATTTGGATTCTCAACTAATTTTGTTGCAGCACTTAATTGTTTTTTATGTTCCGACAATCTGCTACCTTTTTGTAAGGTTGCACAGCTAGAAATAAAAACGGCCAAACAAAGAAGGTAGGTTTTCATTAAAATTAGTTGTCAACAGTAAATTCGATAAGAGCTGAACTATTTAAATCTGACTCTAGGATAATTTCATCTCTCTTTGAGCCAATTTTATATTTGATTGCTACTGTATTTGGGGCAATTACTCCAACACTTTCCGCTTGAATCAAAAGATAATTTACACCCGTTTCATTAAGTTTTAATTTTAGCTTTTTGGGTTCTGTCTCGAGAGAAAGATTCTTGAAAATCCAATCGCCATTAAAATTGACAGAAACAATATCATTATCTTTCAACTTGTAGTCGTATAATTCTATTTCCAGAAGGTTGGTTTCTGCTTTGATTACATTGTCACTTACAACAACCTCTCTATCTTCTAAAGTACGTGGTACGATTGCAATTTCTTTTGTTTCACTCACGATATAATCTTGCTCGATGATTTTCATCGGATAGATTACTTGAAAATAATGTGGTACTTCTAAAAAGTGTGGAAAGACTGCATTTTGTTTGTCAGCGAGTTTGTTCATCTCATTGACAAAGCCATTTCCATACTTATTAAATTTGTTGATCACATTGCTATTGTGGAAGTAATAGTATTTTCCATACAATTTATATTCTACAGGC
>CALHKJ010000562.1 GCA_938033975.1 uncultured Saprospiraceae bacterium
GGGGAAAACTGTTTCGCAATATGAGATACCTAATACATCAAAAAGTTTTACGATCACTACCTCATCCTTAATAAATGGAATATATATTCTACAGTTTTTAGACAAGGACAAAATCATAGCATCCAAAAAGATAGTAATTCAGCATTAAAAGCAATGATATCTAAATACGAGAGTAGATAATCGAAGGGCTTTATTAATGAATTATTATATTTAAAAGTCTAAGTCAAGAATTATCATCCTTGATTATAAAAAGGCATTAACCAACTTTAGTCTGATTTAAGCTATCCAAAGATGAGTCAAGAAACCAATTTTCAACAATTTGAAAAAATGCATGAGGACCAGCTTCCAGTTCCAAAGCACAAATTACACGATTGGACACACTTCGCTGGCCTGTATGCTGCAGAGCATGTCGCTGCCACAGAGTTTGTAATCGGAGCAACCTTTGTTGCATTGGGCGCAAAGACCATGGACATTATCCTTGGTTTACTTATTGGAAATATATTGGCAGTATTAAGCTGGACTTTGATCACAACTCCGATTGCGGTTGATACCCGCCTAAGTCTTTATACTTACCTCAATAAAATTGCTGGAGACAAGATGTCCAAATTATATAATTGGGCTAATATTTTGATCTTCACAGTAATCTCCGCTGCAATGGTAACAGTATCATCCACTGCCGTTAGGTTTGCCTTTGGAATTCCCGCTCAACTTAATTGGTATCCATCCAATTTATGGTTTGTACTGATAGTTCTACTGGTTGGAATCTTTGTAGTCTTTGTGGCTATATATGGTTTCAAAGCAGTTTCTGAGTTTTCAGGTATTTGTGCTCCTTGGCTATTCACCATGTTTGCATGTGGAGCCATCGTATTGATGCCTGCACTCTCCCTAGATGTTTTGGGCATTACCCTTCCTGGTGGCTGGTCAGATTTTGTAGAAATCGGAAATCAATCAATTTGGACAGGTGTAAATAGTGATGGAGAATCTGGAATTGGTTTGATCGAAGTAATTGGTTTTGGTTGGGCAGCAAACACAATTACCCACTTTGGTTTGATCGATATGGCCTTATTGCGTTTTGCAAAAAAGAAATCTTACGGCTTAGCAACAAGTACCGGTATGTTGTTTGGGCATTATATTGCATGGATAGCTGCTGGAATTATGGGTGCAGGCACCGCAGTAATCTTAGGGAAATCTATCGTACAACTTGATCCAGGTGATGTTGCTTTCTACGCCTTAGGATGGTCTGGTTTTGTGATTGTGATTGTAGCCGGATGGACCACTGCTATAACCAATCTGTACAGAGCAGGACTTGCTGCTCAAGCCGTTTATTCTAGTCAATCCCGTAGAAAAACAACTATGATTGTCGGAGCAGCCATGGTCGTTGTTGCTTGTTTTCCTTTTGTGTTTTCACAAATTTTACCACTGCTAACCTATGCTGGATTATTGGTTGTGCCAGTGGGTGCTGTTGTTTTTGCAGAGCACCAGATTTTTCCGAAAATTGGTTACACGCGATACTGGTCTAAATTCCAAGATCACAAAAATGCTAGCCCAGCAGTCCTATCATGGATATTAGGTTTAATATTTGGATTCGGATTGAATATGCTTGACGTAATGTCCTTCTATTATCTATTTATTCCAACTTGGATATTTACAATTTTGATTTACATTTTCTTGGCTGGTAGATCTGGAGCAAAGAAGAAATATCCAAAAGCAGAATTGAAAGAAAATGAATACAATGCATCAGTAGAAAAGTATCATCAAAAATTAAAGGAAGAGGAAGCAGAGCCAATCAAAGATGTTTCCATATTTACGAAAGTATTGAGAATCGTAGCTTATGGAGTACTAGCTCTTACTATATTTTTAGCACTTAAAACACTGATAGCAAGTCCAGATGAACAAAGCTACATTGCAAATCGAGATACTTTCTACAAAATTGGATTTGTCTGTACCGTAATATATTTTGCAACAGCTTACTGGGCTATGCAAAGAGGTCAGGCATTAATTGCCAAAAAGAATTAAATGAGTTTGATAGAATTAAACAGAGAAGGAGTAACTTCTCTTGCGTCTAAATTAGCTTGCCCTAATTACGATAGAAAAGCCATCAAAGCAGGAATCGTTCACATTGGAGTTGGCGGATTTCATCGCTCACATCAAGCTTATTATATTCATCAATTACTTGGAAATTCAGAACATTCTGAATGGGGAATCTGTGGTGTTGGTTTGCGCGAAGGTGATCGCAAGATGGCTGAGGTCATGAAGAACCAAGATGGTTTATACACACTCATCACTCAACATCCTGATGGCAAAGAAACTTGTGAAGTTATTGGCTCAATTGTAGATTACATTTTTGCAATGGAAACACGAGAGCTAGCAATTAATAAAATGGCTCTTGCTGACACCAAAATAGTTTCATTGACCATAACTGAAGGTGGCTATAATTTCAATCCAAATACTGGCGAATTTGATTTCAGCAATCCTGATGTTCAATACGAACTACAACATCCCAACAAGCCCAGAACCGTATTTGGATTCTTAACAGCAGCAATGAAAAAACGACGAGAGGAAGGATTACCAGCATTTACCATTTTATCTTGTGACAATATTCTTCACAATGGAGATGTAGCC
>CALHKJ010000563.1 GCA_938033975.1 uncultured Saprospiraceae bacterium
AGTAACCTATATTCGAGGCGAACCTGGGACGATCGTGTTTTTGACAGTAAAAAGTACAGATGGTTCTATAAAAGTTATTGAAATCGAAAGAGATGAAGTAATCATAGATGAGGGTTTTGCTAAGTCCCTGATATTAGATATACCTGAAGTTAGTGATAACATTGGCTATATTAAGTTACCGAGATTTTATGACAGTTTCGAAGGCAAGGTTGGAAACAGTTGTGCAAAAGATGTTGCAGCGGAAATTGAAAAATTAAAAGACAACAATGTCAACGGTATCATCTTAGACCTAAGAAATAACGGTGGAGGATCATTAAGAGACGTAGTAACCATGACTGGGCTATTTATAGAGGATGGGCCAATTGTCCAAGTAAAACCAAGAAATAAGGATGCTTATTTATATTCAGATAAGGATGATGAAGTTCAGTATGATGGACCGCTCATTGTTATGGTTAACGAATTCTCAGCATCTGCTTCTGAAATCTTAGCGGCTGCTGTGCAGGATTACAATAGAGCAATAGTCGTTGGTTCGAAGTCAACTTTCGGAAAAGGTACTGTTCAAAGATTTGTTGATCTTGATGAAGCATTTAGAGGTGATGATAAATTTAAACCTCTAGGTAACTTGAAAATTAGTATGCAAAAATTTTATAGAGTAAATGGAGGATCTACTCAATTAAAAGGTGTTGTACCTGACATTATTCTTCCTGATAATTACCACTATATTGAAACTGGTGAAAAAGATTATGAGTATGCAATGGATTGGTCAGAAATTGATGAAGTGGAATACAATCAAGATACCTACCAGATCAAGGATATGGATTATTATGTAAACAACAGTGCTAAGAGAGTTGAAGGAAATGAAAATTTCCAAATGGTATTAGAAAATGCTAAGAGACTAAAAGATATGCGAGATGATAGCAACTACCCTCTTGACATGGATGCATTCGTAGCAAAAATGGATGCCAGAAAAAAAGCAGCAGATAGATTTGAAAACCTTTTTGATATTGATATTGAATCCTTGGAAATAAAAAATCTAGAACAAGATTTAGCAGGCTTAAATATTGATGAATCAAAGCAAGCGAGAAATGAAGAGTGGATCAAAAGTGTCAAAAAAGACTTCTATTTAGAAGAAGTCATGTACATTATGAATGATTTAATTTCAAATAATAAATAAAAAAAAAGCCTCTGTAAATCACAGAGGCTTTTTTTTGATTGCATCCATTAGAATTTTATTCGTCTTAATTGTAATGGTATATATATCTTGTGGATTCAGAATTCAATCATGCAATATTTTCTTGAAGGCTTAGGTTTTGGACTTATTCTCACCGTTTCAATGGGTCCAATTTTCGTAGCACTTGTACAGACCTCTTTAGAGAAAGGTTTGAAACCAGGAATGACGGTAGGTATAGGCATTTGGAGCAGCGATATGCTCATAATAGGCGCTACCCTGTATCTGGTTTCACTAGTAAAGGAATTAGTCCAAAGCGAGACATTCAACTTATATATGGGTATAGGAGGAGGCATAGTTATGATTGCATTCGGGATTTATATGCTGAAGCATAAAGCATCCGTTAGTTTTGAAGGCCAAACCTACTCCGCCAAAAATTATCTCGGTTTTTGGATGAAAGGATTCCTTGTCAATACTCTCAATCCATTTACTTATATTTTTTGGTTAGGTGTTATTGCAACTCAAGTTTTTGCAAGAGGAGTATCTATTAGCAATACGGTTATCTTTCTAGGAACGATAATGTTTGTTATCATTAGTTCTGACCTTCTTAAAATCGCAGCAGCTAGTTATATCAGAAAAAGCTTGAAGCTCAAACACATTGACATTGCTACCAACATCGCCGGAATATTTCTTATTATTTTTGGTATTGGTCTTATTGGATGGCGTGTGATTTAGATTTATAATACCTCATCCTTTCTTTTTAGATTTTAAAATTTAGACAAATTTGTATTAGGAAATTCTATTCGATAGTTTCTCAATTCATCATTATTCATAAAAATCATCTAAAGGGGTATCAGCAAGTTCTACCAAAAATTCTGCGATATTCTTTGCACAATCTTCCAAATATTTCTTGCCTTTTTCTGCCGTTGACAGTGCTGGATTTCCAACACCTGTATCTTGGGTAACTTGAGTCCACTTTCTTTGAGCAGAAACCCACCCTTCTCTTAGGGCTTTGACTTTATAATTTTTGGCCTTCCCTTCCCCTGCTTCGGTTAGAGGTAATACAAGTTCGGGAGCTATATGCATCATAGCGCTTGTTTCCATTTCTCCGGCATGATCTCCTGGGTGTTCAAAATACAAATTCCAATCAACTGCCTGAAACCAATTAGCCCAAGCAACAAATACATCAGGAAAAATTACTGACAATTCCCGTATCATAGATTTAAAATTATTCCCGCCATGCCCATTTAGTATTAGCAGTTTGTCGATTTTATGTCTAAGCAAAACATCGACAGTATCTTTTAATATAGCCAGCTGTGTTGATGGATTGATATTCATACACAGTTTCACATCTAGTTGACCTGAGTTTATTCCAAATGGAATACAAGGAAGAACAATCACTTTAGTGTTGGATTCCCAAGCAAGCTTTGCAGCTGCTGCAGCCACAAAATCTACTTGGTAATTATCTGTTGCATAAGGCATATGATAGTTATGTGCCTCAGTAGCACCCCAAGGAAGCACAGCTATCTTGTAGTCATGCTTCAAAGCTTCTTTCCAATTTGTCTCAGCTAGTATATAAGGTCTAGGTATTTTCATCACTATATTTTAATAACTTCAAAAGTAGACAAAAACAATGGAGATGAACTTGTTTTCAGCTCCTTCAGAAGATGTCAATTTCTTGTTAATTCTTCCAAGCTTGCCTATTTCACTTTGTTCTTTTAGGAGAAATGGCCTAACTTTATAACATGATGAATTATAAAAACTTCCTATTAAGCCTGTTTGCAGTTCTATTTATCCCTTTTTCCATGATAGGACAAGATGAACTAGCATATGATTTCAAAGCTGATATTTACATTGACTACCCTTATCTATCGATTCCAAGATCCACATTAGAAAATGCAAATACCTTAAGAGATCTTAACAAGCATCATAAATCATCATGGATAGCTAGTTTCAAATCTGTAGAACTAACAAGTTATCAAAATGGACAGAAAGTAGTTACGCCAAGTAAAGACTCCATTCTTACTCAAGAACAAAAGCAGCTTTTGAAGAATGCCGATTATGGTTCAGACATAAATGTAAAGGTCATCTATATGCCCAAAAATAAATTGAGCCAAAATGAAGAGCATGAAATGAATTTCACTTTCACTATTGATCCTGATGAGGCGGCAAGTTACGCTGGAGGATATCAGGAATTGAAATTATATCTCGAAAAGAACATCTCAGAAAAAGTAGATTACAAAAAACTAAATCAGCATCAATTAGCAACTGTCAAATTTACGGTAACGGAAGAGGGACAGATCATTAATCCTCATGTGCTTCATTCTACCAACGACGAACCAACAGATAAGATTCTACTCGATGCTATCTGTAATATGCCTAATTGGATTCCTGCGCAATATGCTAATGGTAAAAAAACCAAACAAGACCATGTTTTAACTGTGGGAGATATGAATAGTTGCATTGTTAATTTGATTAACATCAGAAAGCATACAACTGATTTTCAAGAGTAATTATTGGTAAATAGTAGCAGTCAATCTGCGCTGCCCTCCTCTATTTCTAAATTCACATAAATATATTCCTTGCCAAGTACCTAAGGCAAGACTACCTTCAATGATTGGTATTTGGATAGAGTTTCCTATCATTGCTGCTTTAATATGAGCTGGCATGTCGTCTGGCCCCTCGATAGTATGTTTAAGAAATGGAAGATTTTCGGGCACAACATGGTTGAATATTGATTCGAAATCTGTGAGCACATCTGGATCTGCTGCTTCATTAATTGTTATAGCGGCCGAAGTATGATGGATGAAAACATTTAGAAGACCATTTAACGGAAGTTCAGGTAAAGCCTCTACTATTTCTCGAGTAACAATATGATAACCTCGACTTTTTGCTTGCAGTGTTATCTGATAATGCTTAATCATTACAAACCTTGAATCTTTGAAACTTTAGGGCATTCTAATTGCGTAAAAAATCTAACGATGCTTATGTGAGCAATCACATAGGTATCATTATTCAAACTATTACCTCTTTGTTTACCAGGAGTAGCAAAACCTTCCAATCCACTTCTATCAGACAGTTGCGCAGATATGCCATCAGGACCTCCTGTTAAAGCGTTCACATCTGGATAGACTGTACTAACATCATCGAGATAATCAGTAGCCAACCTTCGCGCCTTTAAACCGGCATTGAAGCTCCATCTATAATTTAAATCCCATTTAAATCCTACAGCAAAAGCAAGACCTGGAGAAACTGTTCCATACCCATCTTGACCTTCTGTATTAAAATCTCTCAAATCATATTTGGTACCATTCAATTCTGTCTGCGGTTTGAATTTTGCGACAGCAAAACCTAGAGAGGCGTAAGGGGTATAATAGTACCTTTTATCTCCATGTATGTAGGTGAAAAAATTAAACTCAATAGACATTGATGCATCGAAAGTATTGGAGAAGAAGGATAAATTTCTTGTTTGTTCGAAGTTATTCTGTGAATCTTCATCTGATGCACTGAGTCTTGCATAATTTAGACTTCCTGATAAACTAACTCGTTCATTAAAATTTTGTCTTATTACCAATCCAATTGCTGGACCAGGATCATTAATACTATAATCAGTGTTGAGGTCGCCAAAGTAATGCGCAGCACCAATATATCCACCGACTTCTTGCCCTTTCTGTGAATATGAAGTATTGAGAAAAAGCCCAAAAATCAAGCTAATCGTGAATATTGAATAGATAGTTTGCTTACTCATGTTTGCTATTAACGCCCAAAGTTATTTCTTTCTTATTTATTTTTAAGAATAAGGCAAAAAAATAGGGACCTTTCCTGTGAAAGGCCCCCATTCATTCTATCTAAATTCGACTTTTTACTCGATAATGATCATTTTTCGGGTAGCTGTAAAGCCTTCAGCCTCCAATTGGTAATACAATACTCCAGAACTTTGAAGGTCCTTAGCACTGATTTCTAATTGATTAGCTCCTGCTTTGTATTCGCCAGTTACCGTTTGAATGATTTTTCCACTTATATCGAAGAATTTCAAGTTTACTTGAGCATCTTTTGATAAGCTAAATCCTATTGTTGTAACGTCACTAAATGGGTTAGGTGTATTTTGGAACAACTCATTCACAAAGGAGTCACTACTTTGACCCAATGTAAGGTTAAGTGTTTCAAGGTTTTCACCAACATACGCTTCAGAATTAATTTTTGCGCTTGACGCACTAACTGATTCTATCTTAGCTCCTTCAAATACAAGAAGG
>CALHKJ010000564.1 GCA_938033975.1 uncultured Saprospiraceae bacterium
CCGCACGAAAGTAATAGAATAGCTGCACATTAATATATACTTTTGCTCTGAATTATAAAAACTTAACAATGTCCATACAATTGAGTGAACAGGAGCAGATACGTAGGGATAATCTGCAAGCAATGATTGATTTAGGGATTAACCCCTATCCTAGCGAATTATTCCCTGTAAATGTGAAATCTGATGAAGTTAAGGCCAATTTTACCCAAGAAAACCAAGAAGGTTATCAAGAAGTGGTCATGGCTGGAAGGTTTATGAGAAGAAGGATTATGGGTAAGGCTTCTTTTGGAGAAATCATGGATAGCGCAGGCAAAATCCAAATTTATGTAAGTAGAGATGACATTTGTCCTGGGGAGGACAAGGCCATGTACAATACCATGTTCAAAAAATTATTGGACCTAGGAGATTTTATAGGAATCAAAGGCTTTGCTTTTTTCACGAAAATGGGGGAATTGACCATTCATGTGAAAGAGCTCACTTTCTTGAGTAAGTCACTTAGGCCTCTACCAGTTGTAAAAACGGATGCAGAGGGGAATGTATATGATGCCGTTTCTGATCCAGAATTGAGATATAGACAACGATATGTGGATCTGATTGTCAACCCAGAAGTAAGAGAGGTTTTTAGACAGCGTACAACTATCTATAATACCATGCGGGATTTCCTAAATGAAAAAGGATACCTCGAGGTGGAGACTCCAATACTGCAACCGCTCTATGGAGGTGCAGCAGCAAGACCATTTAAGACACATCACAATACCTTGGACATGACTCTTTATTTGCGTATCGCAAATGAGTTATATCTGAAGAGATTGATTGTAGGAGGTTATGAGGGAGTATATGAGTTTTCAAAGGATTTTAGAAATGAGGGAATGAGTCGTTTTCACAATCCGGAGTTCACACAGATAGAATTGTATGTCGCTTACAAAGACTATGAGTGGATGATGGATCTGATGGAAGAGATGATAGAGAAAATCACCATGGCATTGTATGGTACAACTGAGGTGCAGGTTGGAGATAATCTTATCAACTTCAAAAGACCTTGGAAGAGAATCACCATGTATGATGCCATCAAGGAATATACCGGAACCGATATTTCAGAAATGAGTGAAGAACAAATTTTTGACTTTGCCAAGTCTATTCATGTTCCAGTTGATAAGAGTATGGGAAGAGGTAAATTGATTGATGAGATCTTCGGAGAAAAGTGTGAGGCTGATATGATCCAACCAACCTTCATCACCGACTACCCTATTGAAATGTCTCCACTAGCTAAAAAGCACAGAAGCAAAGAAGGCTTGGTAGAAAGGTTTGAAGCGATTTGTAATGGAAAAGAAATTTGTAATGGTTTCTCTGAGTTAAATGACCCAATAGATCAAAGAGCAAGGTTCCAAGAACAACTAGACTTAGGGAAAAGAGGTGATGACGAGGCCATGCTGTTGGATGAGGATTTCTTGCGTGCCCTTGAATATGGAATGCCACCTACTGTAGGTATTGGTATTGGTATGGACAGATTGAGTATGATATTGACCAATCAACCGTCTATTCAAGATGTATTGTTTTTCCCTCAGATGAAACCAGAAGTTCAAGAGCAAGAGCAAGCAAAAGACGAAGCTTCCGAATAGATGTTTCTGCTAAAAATACCAGGCTATCTTTTGGCGATTGTCCGATTTGTAATAATGCTATTACTTATAGCAGTGCATATTGGACCCTACATGTTTTTTAGCAGTTTTGCATTTAAGCATACTACCGAGAGAGCATTCAGACTCAGGAAAAGTTTCATGCGAATTGGTCTTCAGGTTATGGGTATGAAAATTGAAAAGACGGGAGAGGTTCATGATGGACCAGCTTTATATGTATGTAATCACCGATCGCTTTCAGACCCAATGGCACTTTGTTATTTCTTAGATGCATTTGTGATTGCAAAAGCAGAAGTTGGTGATATCCCTTTGCTCAACAAAGGAGCTTTGCTTACAGGGATTATCTATGTAAAAAGAGAAAGCAAGGACTCAAGAAAAGCTACTAGAAAGGCAATGGTTGATACCGTATTGGAAGGCAATAATGTTTTGGTTTATCCAGAAGGTACAACAAATGCAAATTTTGAAACACTAGCTTATCGTCCAGGAACATTTGTTGAGGCAGCCAACCATAATATTCCAATAGTGCCTGTTACCATTGAGTACAAATCAGAAAATGATCTTTGGATTGACAGAGAACTTCCGGCTCAATGGTTTTATCAATTTTGGAAAGTAAGGACTGATATTAAATTGGTAATTGGTAATGCGATAAGTTCTGAGGATTTTGAAGAACTAAGATCAAAATCTGAAGATTGGACAAATGTTACAATCAAAGAAATTCACAAAAATTGGATTGGAAGTTATTTTCATGAAAAGGCTAAGTATCTAGGTTAATTTGTATTGAAAGAGTTTAGAAAAAACTAAGGATTACGCGGAGTAGAAAATAATTAGGTGATATACTTAAATAGAATTTCCCGGTCCGAAGACCAGGAAATCCATAATACCCTTAAATTCTCAATACCTAAGACAAATATCATATTAAATAATTATATAATATATGATATTATGCGACGGTACGTTGTTTTTATATGTCTTTTTGCGACATTTCGGCTATGTCTTCGTAACTCGATACATCAGGACAAGTACAGATCAAATTTCGATCGCCCAAAGCATTGTTGATTCTAGCAACAGAAGGCCAAAATTTGAACCTTGTTTTCAAGTATGGCATTGGATAAGCAGCCTTTTCCCTCGTATATGGATAATCCCATTCACTTCCAGAAACCATCAGTAATGTATGGGGTGCATTGATCAATACATTGTTTTCTTGATCGGCCTTCCCTAGTGCAATTTCGTCTATCTCTTTTTTGATACTTATCATTGCATCACAAAAGCGATCTATCTCTTCTTTGTCTTCGCTTTCAGTTGGCTCAATCATCAAAGTCCCTGCTACTGGAAAACTCAAGGTAGGTGCATGAAAGCCATAGTCAATCAATCTTTTTGCAACATCTTCTGCAGCTACACCAACAGCTTTAAAACCTCGCATATCAATAATCATCTCGTGAGCTGCTCTTCCCATTTCACCTGTATATAATACTGGATAATCGTTTTCCAATCTTGCCTTAATATAGTTGGCATTCAATATGGCAACTTTAGTAGACTGCAACATTCCTCTGTGGCCTAACAATCTTATATAAGCATAACTAATTAAAAGTATACTTGCTGATCCAAAGTTGGCTTGAGATACAGGACCAGATTTTTCCATATTGGTCGTTTCATGTCCAGGCAGATAAGGAGCAAGTGCTGCTGTGCAGCAGATAGGTCCCATGCCAGGTCCACCACCTCCATGTGGAATACTAAAAGTTTTATGAAGATTTAGATGGCAGACATCGGTGCCGATATGAGCAGGACTTGTCAATCCAACCTGCGCGTTCATGTTGGCACCATCCATATATACCAGACCTCCATTATCATGGACTACTTTGCATATCTCTTTTATTTCAGTTTCGAATACTCCATGAGTTGAAGGATAAGTTACCATTAAGCAAGCAAGATTTTCTTTATGTTGATCTGCCTTTGCTCTTAGATCATCAAGATCAATGTTACCTTTCTCATCACAAGCAGTTACCACTACCTTCATACCTGCCATCACAGCACTCGCTGGATTTGTTCCATGAGCTGAAGATGGAATTAAAGCAATATTCCTATTGGCTTGGCCATTGTCTTTGAAGTAATTTCTGATCGTCAACAAACCTGCAAACTCACCTTGTGCTCCTGAATTTGGTTGTAAAGAACATGCATCAAAACCTGTAATACTATTTAAGTAATCTGAAAGTCCATTTAGAATCTCAGTATATCCTTCTACCTGATCAACAGGGACTAGAGGATGAACATTTGCGAAAGCAGGATTGGTAATCGGCATCAATTCTGAAGCTGCATTAAGCTTCATTGTACATGACCCCAATGG
>CALHKJ010000565.1 GCA_938033975.1 uncultured Saprospiraceae bacterium
CCTGTTTGTTATTAGAATGATTTTAAGAGCAGCCAATAACTAGCTATGAGAGATGATATATTAGATGATGGAATCCACCTACCTAAGGCGAGTAGTTTTGAGAATGCAAAAGAAATTCTCAGATTGAAAGGCGATTATGCAGAACTGCATAAAAAAGTAAGGCATGGCAGAAATGCAATTTATTGGTTGATAGGCTTACAAGCTTTAGGGTTTCTCATCGAAGGAGCTCAAACCAATTTTGAAATGATTGTGGTGGTTATTTATGCGGTAGTGATCGGAATTTTAATTGCTGCTGCAGTCATTGCTCAAAAGAAACCAATGATTGGTTTTGCTATAGCAATTGGATTGCTTGTAATAATGCAAATATTATTATTTGTTGGCGACCCCTTATCTGCAATTAGAGGTATTTTAGTCAGGATAATTATCGGATATTTTCTGATCGTTGGTATGGGTGCGGCAGGCAAATACATTTCTACCTTACGCGGTCTTAAATCTCACGGGATTAATGTAGAGGGATCGGAATTGGTTTAATTTTCGAGTATGCTCAATATCAATTTATTGAGCTCATGTCCACGAGTTAGAGTCATCATATGAGAGCCTTCGTTGATAAGGTAATCGTAGTTGACATTTTTGATAGGGACGGTGCTGTCATCATTTCCATGGATATGAATAATGTTATCCTTGTATGTTTCTTTTTCCCATTCTATAATCATAGCTATTGATCTCTTCATGTAGTACTTATTTTTATCACGAAGCATGCTTTTGAAAATTTCCTTTTCTTTATTTCTATCTGGTTCAACAATCGGTTGCATGATCATAGCCCCCCATCTTGCTAAGGCAGGACTAACAAGTTTATAAATAGGAATTTTCTTTTGGAAGTTATATCTACCTGGAAGCTCGTTTTTGCTTTTTGCACTTGAGATAACAATCACCTTTTCAGGATTGAGAAATTCTGATAATTCACTTGATAGCATTCCACCAATTGAGGTGCCAATAAGAATAAATTTTTCTGAAGTATTGATTTGGGAAGAAAGCTGTTCTGCATATTCTTTCATCTTTGTTCCTTTTTCTGGAATGTGATATTTAATATGTACCACCTTATGAGTAGGAAAATCAAATTTTGAGAATAATCTTTGATCGGCGCCTTGACCTGGTAGCAAGTAGATTGTGGGTAATTTTTCTTGTGCAAGGCTAAAAGTTCCTGATAAGAAAAGCATACAAATACTTAATATTAATTTCATGATAATGACAAGAATGTTTATCTATAATTGAAACCTAAAAGTACATTCAATTTATTATCTAATCTGTCAATTTATTTGATTCTTTGATATAACAAGTTTGCATAAGCATGTACAGCTTTTTTTATTTACATTTGCAGCCAAATTCAAACTGATGATAAGAGTAGAAAATTTAACACTTCAATTTGGTAAAAGAATTTTGTTCGATGAAGCAAATGTTCTTTTTGCACAGGGAAACTGTTATGGTGTAATTGGCGCCAATGGAGCAGGGAAGTCAACCTTCCTTAAGATCCTTTCAGGAGACAAGGATGCAAATAAGGGAACGGTACACATTGAGCCAGGTAAGAGATTGGCAGTACTTAAGCAGGATCACTTTGAGTATGATGAGGTGACAGTATTGAATACTGTCCTAATGGGTCATACAAAGCTTTGGTCTATTATGCAGGAAAAAGATGCAATCTATGCTAAGCCTGATTTTTCTGATGAGGATGGGATCAAAGCATCTGAGCTTGAAGGAGAGTTTGCTGAGATGGATGGCTGGAACGCAGAACCAGAGGCAGCATCTCTATTGAGCGGTATTGGTATAGAAGAAGGCATGCACGATAAATTGATGAAGGATTTAAATGGAAATCAAAAAGTAAGAGTTCTACTCGCTCAAGCTTTGTTTGGAAATCCTGACATCTTGATTCTTGATGAGCCTACCAATGATCTTGATATTGAAACAGTAACTTGGTTGGAGGACTTCTTATTGGATTTTAAGAATACTGTAATTGTGGTTTCTCACGATAGACACTTTTTGGATACAGTGTGCACACATACCGTTGATATTGATTTTGCAAAAATCAATACTTTCACTGGAAACTATTCATTCTGGTATGAATCTTCACAATTGGCTTTGAGACAGAAAATGGCTCAGAACAAAAAAATGGAAGATAAGAGAAAGGAGATGCAAACTTTTATCGATCGATTTAGCGCAAATGCATCAAAGTCAAAGCAAGCTACTTCAAGAAGAAAGATGCTTGAAAAATTAAACCTTGAGGAGATTAAGCCTTCTTCAAGAAAGTATCCAGGAATTATATTTAATCAACAAAGAGAAGCAGGAGACCAAATACTATCTGTGAAAAACCTTTCATATAGTTTGGATGGCAAGCCTCTCTTGAATAATGTTGATTTTACAATTAACAAAGGAGATAAAATATCTATTATCTCAAAAGAAGGATTGGCAACAACTTCTTTTTATCAAATACTAGATGGAGCAATTCAGCCTGATTCGGGAAGTTTTGAATTTGGTCAAACCATTACGCCAGCATATCTGCCTACAGAAAATGAATCTTTCTTTAGTGACGAACCGATGAGTTTGATGGATTGGTTGAGACAATATTCGAAGATTAAAGACGAACAATACATCAGAGGGTTTTTAGGTAAGATGCTTTTCTCAGGAGAAGAAGTTCACAAGATGTCAGATGTACTTTCTGGAGGAGAGAAGGTGAGATGCATGGTTTCAAGAATGATGATGAAGGAAGCTAACCTTTTGCTTCTTGATGAGCCAACAAATCACCTTGATCTAGAAAGTATCACAGCTTTTAATAATTCGTTGATAAATTTTAAAGGTACTGTGATATTCACTTCACATGATCATCAGTTTACTCAAACAGTTGCCAATAGAATTATTGAGCTTACGCCAAATGGGATTATAGATCAATTGAAGACCTTGGATGAATATTTGGCAGATGAAAAAATCAAGCAAACGAGAAAGGAAATGTATGAAGGGCAGCTTACTGCTTAGGATTTATTGATGGTCCTAATTGCTCTTGAAGTGTCCATTTGCATGCCGTCTTCGGAAATTGAAATTTGAGTCAATTCTATTTTGATAGGTTCGTCACTTGGCTTTGATATTCTATTTTCAAATTTAAAGTCATGTTTTTCGCCATTGATTTTTAGTTCATACTTGGTGTCATGAATTAGGTATTTTGAATATCCAAAGTACAGTGAGTCTTGGCTGCTAAGTTTTGGTTCGATGTCTCTTGAAAACATATACCTGATTGTAGATCGAAAGTATTGACTTGATAATTCGTTTTCTCTTTTTTTCTCAAAATCATAAAGTTGAATACCTTCTAGCCCCAAGCTGTCTTGATCTTGGTTGATGCTTATTTCTTCTTTAAGTGGGTTAAAAAAGCTAAAACTGTTTAGCTTATGATTAATATTTTTTGAAAATTCAATTTGAGTTCTCAGCTTCTGTTCAAGTTGCTCATTGGATTCTTTTAATTCTTTAGTCGCCTCTTCAATTTGCCTCTCCTGCATTCTTGTCTTATGCCAAAGTCTAATATTTTCAAACATTGAAACACCAAGGCTCAAAGCTATACCAACTAGTAATATGTGATATAGGTTTTTCAAGGGAGTATAGTATTTTTTATGTTTAGGTCTGAATGAAATTCTAAATTTTTTAATGTCATACAGAATGAGCTTGGGGCAGAATTAATATCTAGGGTGTCACCATTTGATGTCACTGTTAATTTGCCTTCTGGGATTTGATAACTTTCAAATGGCCTCACTGTAAATGTCAATTCTTCTTTTTCAAGTACAAGATTTTCTGTAAGGATTGTAAACTTTGTATTGTATTTATCTTTTGTCTTTTTCTCAAGTACAATTTTTTCAAAGAGATTTAGAATATGGCTCATGATTTCCTCTATTGACTTCAATTCATAAAGTTCTTCTTCTTCAATATAAAGTTGAATTTGGGCATGAGTTTTTATGCTGCGATAGGCTTCTTCAAGATTTTCAGACTTTTCTACAGCTTTTGCACAATTGAGAAAAAGATCACTAAGTGCTATTCCGTGCTTACCAGCATCATTGTGTTGGACATATTTATTCCTTAAATCGAAGTGTTTTGTTTGTAGCCTTTTAATTTTTGAATGACTAATCTCCTCAAGTTTATCAGATAATATCGATTTGTAATTTTGTTGATTCTGGTAAAAGAGGATGGAGGCTATCAAGAGACAGGATAGAAGAATGATTTTGTCGAAATTGTTCTTAGTCATAAATATGTAACTGATAGACTAAATAAATATTGTTTTTGCCTTTGAGGCAAATAGTCCTATCAAAATACAAATATTATGCTTGCCTTGCAGCTCTTTTACATTTTTCGCTACAATATCTTACATATTGCCAGGTCTTGGTCCATTTTTTCTTCCAGATGAATTCTCGTTTACAGACTATGCATACCTTTTTAGGAAGGCTTTCCTTTGTTGTTGTTAAATTAGGTTCCATACTAATTTTATCTGTGTCTCAACATAAATAGTGCATAACACAAGAGACGTGTTTAATGTAAAAGTAAACCTATGTTGTATTTAATTAGGCTGTTCCCCAAGGGAGGAACTTGGAAGTTGTGTTGTAAAGGAAAAGGGTGAGATTTTATAATCTTTATGCAAGATAGTATAAACTCAATAATATTATGAACGCATACATGAAAGAAATGTCCACTGATTATATCACTTTTATATAATGGTCAGCCTATTTATCTGAAAAATTGAGCTCTTTGGAACTATTTCTAAATGTTAATGAATGTGACAGTAGAAATAAAGCCTCGTCAAAAGAGTATTACAAACAAATAAAATAAACATTGATGTTCGAAAATTTAAAGAGAATGGCTATGCAGAAATTAGCCGAAAAAATGATTTCAAATAAATTGAATGAAGCAGCTACATCTGAGGCAGCAACAGAAGGATCTGGAGCTTTGATGTCTTTGATTCAATCAAAATTAGGAGCAGGAGGACTTGATGAGGTAAAAGATTTATTTTCTTCAGAGGGACAATCAATGGAGCAGAATGGTATTTTCCAAAATGCACAGGCTAAAATGCAAGAAATATTACAAGCAAAGGGAATGAATGCTGAAGAGGCGCAAGCTGAGGCAAGCAATACAGTTCCTGATATGATAAGTGGATTGAGAGAGAAGTTTGAATCAAAAGAAGAAGCTGATAAGGAGTGGGACTTTTCACAATTGACAAACTTAGCAGGTGGTTTAGCGGGAGGCAATGCAGCTGACCTATTAAACAAAGCAAAGAACCTGTTTTAAGAATTAAAGGTTTTCTTTAAAAGGGTAAGGTCGATCGGTAATGGTCGGCCTTTTTTTTGTTAAAGACTGGAGACGGAAGATCAAAGACTTAAGATGAAAGACTGGAGATGAAAGACTGGAGACGAAAGACTTTGAGAAACGAGAGTCGGGAGCCGAGAACCGGGAGAGACTGGGTTTTAGGCTAGTAGGCCATCTTTTTGGTAGACTTTTATGGCTTTGACGATGATTTGTTTGATTTCCTCTTTCAGGTCTTCATCTAAGTACTTCACATGAAAACATGATTTTCCTTTTTTAAATTTTTGTAATCTTTCTGAGAGATTCTCAAACTCTGTTGGATGTGTGTATGCGGGATAGAAATAGAATCGGACATCCTTTTCCTTGGGTACTAAGCTAGAAAAATAGATTCCTTGCACCATTTTCTTTCCTTGTGGTGCTTCTATGGTGCCAGTAACTTCAAAATTCGAAAGCTTGTCTACTCTGACTTTTAGAGGTCCGAGAAATGATTCGAGTATCTCTTTTAGTGATTCTCTTATTTCTGCAACATCTGTTATCATCAGATTTGGATTTGTTTCTCAATATATGATTGAAATTTTACCCAATCAATTCTCCTTCTTTCAAGAAAGGTTGCTCGTAATATCTCTTCCCAGTTGCCTCATACATCGCATTGGCGAGTGCTCCAAAAATTGGTGGATAGGGTGGTTCGCCTAATCCAGTTGGGTCGATGTCGTTTTTTACAAAGTGCACCTCTATTTCTTTGGGTGCTTCTGGCATCCTGATCATTCGGTATTGATGGAAATTTGTTTGTTGGGGCTTACCATCTTCAAAGCTCAACTCTCCATATAAGGCAGTTCCTATGCCGTCGATGATACCGCCTTCGGCCATATTTGCGGCAGCGTCC
>CALHKJ010000566.1 GCA_938033975.1 uncultured Saprospiraceae bacterium
CAGAGATTTGGCTACACAGACCTATGCCCCCCTATCTACACAGTGTTTGTGTTCAGTTACAGATGTTCTACCAAATTTATTTTCTAATTAGTTTTTGTAAAATTCTTTACATCTTGAAGACTCAAGACTCAAGACTCAAGACTCAAGACTCAAGACAGCAAACTTCCAAATACTAGGCTTGTTCTCTTTTGTCAGAATGTGGATTTACTTTATTATTGGATGTGAGGAATATTTCCTTCGCAGCTTCAATCTCTTCGATCTCGAAGCTGCGAAGGAAAATCAATTACCCCATGCAACAAAGAGAGAGAATAGCTGAATACCTAATCTTTTCAATTAAAATCTTTAAAAGAGATATTATTGAAAACAAAATCTCCTGCGATAGGATTCCGCCTTAAAGAATGAACCGTTAAGAAATTATTTCGAAGTTGAGGAAAAGAGTGAAAAGTGTGTAAAGCTGAAAGGAGATACTCAGAAGAAACTATTGGACCAGCGTTATTTCAAGAAATAAAAGTATTGCGAGTTTTTTCAAGAGGGGGAGGGGGAAATAATTTTAGGTGAAGGCTTTACAGCGGTGACTTTTACCCGTTCCGGTTCCTTTGCTTGAATGTCTCCCAGACATTCATTTTTGATAAATCAAAAAATCGATCAGTCATGTTACTTTTTTTGTGTGGCCTCCACGACGTACCAGAGGCACTCTGGGCAGGCTCGGTAGACAAAAAAAGTAAAAGCAATAAATAAGAACTATTATAACTGTAAAAAAAAGACCGCTGAATTTCAGCGGTCTTTTTTTGGGTTTTACTACTTAGTGTGTTCGGGTTTTGGTAGTATTTTTATTGAAAATTATGTTCAGAGTGGCATCCAAATAAATTGGAGTTCAATATTAGCCTACCAATAAGGCTTCTTTGTTTTCTATCATCTTACGCATGTTGATCAAAGCGTATCTCATTCTTCCCAAGGCAGTGTTGATACTTACCTTAGTCAGCTTAGAGATTTCTTTGAAACTCATATCTGCATAGTGTCTCAAAATCACAACTTCTCTTTGTTCAGCAGGTAACTTATCTACCAATTCTCTTACAAAGCCATGCTTCTGTGATTTGATGATTGTTTGTTCCATGTTGTCATCTTTCGATTCCAAAACATCAAAGATGTCAAATGTTTCACTTGATGAAACCTTAGTTCTTCGTTTTTGTCTTCTGAAATGGTCAACACATAAATTGTAGGAAATCCTTAGCGCCCATTGAAGAAACTTACCTTCATGGTTGTACTTTCCTTTTCTTAAGGTCTTGATGATCTTAATGAATACGTCTTGAAAGATGTCTTCAGCTAGATCTCTATCTTTTACAAATAGATAGATCTGCGTATAAATACGATCTTTGTGACGTCCTAATAATTCTGAGAAGGCATTTTCATTACCTTTTAAATAGAGGTTGATTAACTCTCTATCATCTAGCTTCTTTACACTCATTGTAGTAATAGTTTTCGTAAACCGTTATTTAATTAAAAGTGTAAAGTGCTATATAGGCAATAAAATTTATTGTGTGTGAGTAATAACTTATTGACAAAGATGAGCAAAAATAAAGTTGGATTCAAGTGTTAAATTGCTCTTAACACATCCTTAACTGATTTATAAACCGATTCGCTGCCTGGATTATTGCTCATTCTTCACAAATCAACATAAAAACTAATATAAAAGACTTAATTTGGCTCTTTAATCAAATTTTATCCTAGCCCAGTACAAATTAATTGAAAGCCAAAAAAACAGTAAAATCAGAGATATCCCCCAAGGAATTTATTCACATCAAGGGTGCCAGATCCAATAATCTAAAGGATATAGAGCTAGTTCTTCCAAAAGAAAAGCTGATCGTTGTTGCCGGTTTATCAGGCTCTGGTAAGTCATCTCTTATCATGGATACTCTATACGCAGAAGGCCAGCGAAGATATGTCGAGAGTCTGTCATCTTATGCTAGGCAGTTCTTATCTAGAATGAAGAAACCGGATGTTGACTTTATCAAAGGGATCAGTCCAGCCATTGCTATCGAGCAAAAGGTATCTACAAGTAATGCAAGATCAACTGTAGGTTCTCTCACAGAAATCTATGATTATCTAAGGCTTCTCTTTTCGAGAATTGGTAAAACCATGTCCCCCATCACAGGAAAGGAGGTTAAAAGACATTCAGTAACAGATGTCATCGATTTTCTAAAAAAGAAAAAGTCAGGTAGCAAAATCGTCCTTCTTATTCCGCTTCCAGTGAAATACGATGACAGAACTTTCAAAATGGAATTAGACCTTTTATTACAAAAGGGCTATACAAGAATTATTGAGAAGGGAGAGACTAGCTATATCGAAGATATTTTGTCCTCAAAAGATAAAAGACTGAACAAAAAACTGCAAGCTTTAAAATTGGATGAGATCTTTATCATCATCGATAGGTTTGTTGTTAATGACGAAGAAGAAAATTGGAAACGTATTGCCGATTCGATTCAAACGGCTTTTGATGCTAGTTATGGAGAAGCAGTCATTCAAGATGATAAATCTAAGCTCACTTATTTTAACAACCGTTTCCAATTAGATGGAATTGAATTTCTTGAACCGACACATCAATTATTCAATTACAATAATCCTTATGGTGCCTGTCCACAATGTGAAGGCTACGGAAAAATTTTAGGTATTGATCCAGGTAAGGTAATCCCAAACCAATCTAAGTCCGTCTATGATGGAGCGATAGCTCCTTGGAGAACAGACGGTGGAGCCCCTTGGCTCAATTTATTAATATCCCAAGCTGATCAATACGATTTTCCCATTCACAAGCCTTATGAAGAATTGGATGAAGATCAATTGGATTTTCTTTGGAATGGAACAGATACATTTGCTGGAATCGAAGGATACTTTGATGCTTTGAGATCCAAAATGTATAAGATTCAGAATCGTATCATGATTGCGCGATACAGAGGACGGACAACTTGTCCAACATGTAAAGGAGCAAGACTCAGAGAGGAGGCTTACTATGTGAAAGTAGGAAAGAGGAGTATTGGGGAATTGGTAGACCTACCAATTGAAGAGTTGCAAGTATTTTTTCAGAAATTGAAACTTACTAAACACGATCAAACCATCGCAGATCGTATCCTATTAGAAATTAATAATAGATTGGAAACGATGCTAAAGGTGGGCTTAGGATATTTAGATATCAATAGAATTTCTTCAACCTTATCTGGTGGTGAAACACAAAGAATAAATCTCACAAGAACAATTGGAAGCAACTTGACCAATTCCTTGTATATCTTGGACGAACCAAGTATTGGTCTGCATCCAAAGGATACTGAGAAGCTTGTTCAGGTTTTGTTCAACCTGAGAAATCTCAAGAATACAGTTATTGTTATCGAGCATGAAGAAGATGTCATCAAAAATGCTGACCACATTTTGGAGGTTGGGCCTTTGGCAGGAACTCATGGTGGAGAAATAGTCTACAATGGGAGCTTTAAGAAATTTCTAAGCAAGACCAATAAAAGTCTGACAGCGCAATATCTAAGAGGGGAGATGGAAATTGAACTTCCAGAGTACAGAAGACAGGTTTCCAATTTTATAGAAATCAAAGGAGCAAGCCAGCACAATCTAAAAAGTGTTGATGTCAAAATTCCATTGAATGCTTTTACAACAATTAGCGGTGTTAGTGGATCGGGTAAAACTACCTTGGTCAATCATATTTTAGTTCCTGGTCTTAAGAAAGAACTCGATGAACCTTATACTCAAAAACTTGGGAAGGTTAACGAAATTAGCGGTCCTTTCAAATTGATTAAGGCTGTTGAGATGATTTCTCAAAACCCAATTGGGAAATCATCCAGATCAAATCCTGTGACCTATGTCAAAGCCTATGATGCAATAAGAAAATTATATGCCTCACAACAGCTTTCAAAAATAAAAGGCTTTGAACCAAAGCATTTTTCTTTCAATGTGGATGCAGGTAGATGTGAGAAATGCCAAGGAGAAGGTGAAATCACTGTAGAGATGCAATTCCTTGCTGATGTGAAATTGATCTGTGAAGATTGTAATGGGAAGAGATTTAAAAGAGACATCCTAGAGGTAAAATATAAGGATAAAAGCATCATTGATGTGTTGGATATGACAATCGAAGATGCCATGCATTTCTTTGAGTCTAAGAAAGAAATCTACAACAAAATCAAACCACTATACGATGTAGGCTTGGGCTATGTCACAATGGGACAATCTTCCAATTCTTTATCTGGTGGTGAAGCTCAAAGAGTGAAGCTGGCGTCATATTTAGGTAAGCAAGCAGGAAGTGAAAGTATATTCTTTGTTTTTGATGAGCCAACTACAGGTTTGCACTTTGATGATATAAAGAAGTTACTAACTGCTCTTCAGAGCTTAGTTGAAAATGGACATACAGTTGTTGTAATTGAGCACAATGTGGAAATTATAAAGTCAGCAGATTGGGTCATAGATCTGGGTCCTGAAGGAGGAAAGAATGGAGGTAATCTTGTTTATCAAGGAGATCCGGAAGGTCTTGCCAAATGTAAGAAGTCATTTACAGGAGAATTCCTAAAAGAAAAATTAAAGTAGAATGGCGAAGAAGAAAATAGATATCGATGCAATCGAAGTAGTTGGAGCCAGAGAGAATAATCTGAAGGACATTTCAATTAATATCCCCAAAGATCAATTGGTAGTAATTACAGGTCTAAGTGGCAGTGGTAAATCTTCTCTTGCTTTCAATACGATCTATGCAGAAGGTCAAAGAAGATATATGGAAACATTTTCATCTTATGCTCGCCAGTTTTTAGGTTCTATGGATCGACCTGATGTTGAGAAGATTGAAGGTCTGAGTCCAGTTATTTCTATTGAACAAAAAA
>CALHKJ010000567.1 GCA_938033975.1 uncultured Saprospiraceae bacterium
AGGGATTTTAGATGGGGTAACTACCAATCCATCATTAATGGCAAAAGAAGGCATCTCAGGAAGAGATAATATCCTTGCTCACTATAAGAAGATCTGTGATTTGGTAGATGGTGATGTTAGTGCCGAAGTAATTTCAACAGATTTTCAAGGAATGAAAGATGAGTTGATGGAATTAAAAGATATCGCACCTAATATTGTGATTAAGATACCAATGATAAAAGATGGAATAAAGGCATTAAGCTTTTGCAGAGACAATGGAATTCCAACTAATTGTACTCTAATCTTTTCTGCTGGCCAAGCTTTGATGGCTGCAAAAGCAGGAGCCACTTATATCTCTCCATTTATTGGAAGAATTGATGACATTACATGGGATGGTATAGAATTGGTGAGACAGATCGCTGAAATGTATGCTATCCAAATGTTTGATACTGAAATTTTAGCAGCATCCATAAGAAATTCAAATCACATTGTTCAAGCTGCGCAAGCAGGTGCAGATATTGTTACTTGTCCATTGGCTCCAATTCTTGGATTGTTAAAGCACCCATTGACAGATATTGGTCTTGAAAAATTCTTAGCAGATCATAACAAAGCTAATTCTTAGAGACTAAGAATTTTACTTAACATCCATTCGATCATTCTTGTTTCTGTTTCAGCTGGTTTTGAGCTGAAAATGCCTTCCTTCCTATTTGCTAAAAGAGCATTGATAGAAATTGCTTTATGACCAAGCAATTTAGACATGGCATATATTCCTGCCGTTTCCATTTCTAGATTGGTAATCTGCAAGTCTCCAAAATCTTTCTCTTGTAATTTGTTCAACCAATTGTTAGCTCTTGGCTTCAATCTCACAGTCCTCATTTGAGGTCCATAAAACCCATTGGCCGTAACAGTGATACCATTCAAGATTTGCGGATCTTGGAAGTGCGCTACAAGAGCTTTATCCGCTTCAACGTAATAGCAATGAATGTTGTCAATGCCTAAGTCTAATTCATGCATAGCTTCATTAGACTCATACTCATAAAAGTTTAATAAGCCTTCTGTTCCAATTGCAGCATTTGAAATCAATAGGCTATCAACAGCAATTTCGGATTTCAAAACACCTGAGGTACCCACTCGAATAAATTGCAGAGAACTCAGCTTATCTTTAACTGTCCTTGTTTGAAAATCAATATTAAAAAGTGCATCAATCTCATTAAAGACGATATCAATATTATCTGTTCCTATACCTGTCGAAATAACGCTAATTCTCTTGCCTTTATAAATTCCAGTTACGGTTTTGAATTCTCTTTTTTGTACCGTCAAGTCGATACTATCAAAGTATGATGCGACTTTATCTACTCGATTTTGATCTCCAACAGTTATGATACAAGGAGCCAAATCCCCAGGCTTAAGATTTAGGTGATAGATAGTACCATCACTATTTATGATTAACTCCGATTCAGGTATTCTCATATATGCTTGCAATAACTTGTATTGCAAGATAGAATTAAAATGAGAGCAGCCGAAAATCTTTTTCTAATTATAAATTAGCCCAGTCTAACATTTCTTTGTACAATTCATCTTGTGAAGCTTCGTGTTCACACATTTGTACATAGTTTAAATTTTTAACTTCCATCATATATTGTACAATGAGTGAGTACTTAAAGTAAGAAAAGATCTGCATGGTGCCATCAGCCAATTCAAAAACAGGAAAAGCTCCAGATTTCAATTTATCTTGCTCTAAAAATTTTTGAATTCTTGATTTTAGCAATCCATCGTTGGCGTATTCTCTCGCTACATAATCTGCATATCCTTCTAGCTTCCAGTGTATATTCACCCCCTTTGTTAATTTGAAAACTCTTCTAAAACTTTCATCAAATTGAAGATTGTGTATAAACTCATGGGCTAGGAGATAGCTCAATTTGAAAGTTCTAAGCTCATGATTATTGACTGGCCATTGTGATGTGACAATATTGTTTTCAAAGTCTGGTTCACAATTGAATATGATTGTTTTATCAAAAAGAGCGTATGCTAAAGGTGGGCCATCTCCACGCATCAATGGATGAATCTTAGGATAAAGTTGATCATCATTTAAACAAAGATCAAGAGATATTTTATCATGATATAACTCTGATTTCTTTAAGATTTCAATTGCCTCTAATACAACTTCTTCTGTGCCATTTGCTAAATCATCATTGTGGTATACAATTATAAAGTCAAATTCGGTTTCATTGGCATAAGAAAGACTAGGATTGATTAACAAAGTGGACCATACAATGGTCGTAAGTCCAAGTACGGACAAAGCACTGAGCAAGACCTTTTTTATTACTTTAAACATATTTGTTGGATTATGTGAATTAAAATCATGATTTAAAATATGCATTCAAAAACAATTTGAATAAATCTTTGGACCAAAGGCATCATTATATCTATTAAGAAGAACAAATCTCTTGACAATTTTTTAATCTTAAATATTACATTCGCAAGAAATATTGATAAAATGAGAAAAGCATATATCCTAAACAGTTGCAGTACCTGTCAGCGAATAATCAAAGAATTGGATTGGCAAGATGAAATCCAAAATATCAAAGAGAAAAACATTGATGCCAAGACCTTAGATAAACTAAAGAAAATCATTGGTTCATACGAAGGCTTGTTTAATAAACGAGCAATGAAGTACCGATCAATGGGTTTGAATGAAATGAATCTTACTGAAAAGGATTATAGAAAATACATCTTAGAAGAATATACTTTTTTGAAGAGACCTGTTTTAATCGTTGATGATTTGGCATTTGCAGGTAATGCAAAGAAGACGGTGGAAGCGGTCAAAGCGGTGCTTTGAATTAAAATGAAAATGAAAATTAAAATGTTCAACTTTGAATGAAAATGAAAATAAGAATGAAAATGAAAATTTTGATTAGGAGTGCAATAACTGTTTACCTATTCCATCAAAAACTCACTTATCATTACATCATTAAATGAAGACGAAATGAATGAGACTTATGATTTCGAGGAGAGGTTAATTCAATTTGCTGGAGAAACTATCTTATTTATTAAAACCTTACCTAATACAGATACTGGACGATACTATGCAAGTCAAACAATGCGCTCTTCGGGAAGTTCCGCATTGAATTATGGAGAAGCTAAAGGGACTACTACAAACAAGGATTTCAGACACAAAATGACAATAGTGCTAAAAGAATTAAAAGAAACGCACGTTTCCCTAAGAATCATGGAATATGTAAAATTTGGCAACGCTGACAAAAGGAATAGTTTAATTCGAGAAACAAAAGAACTTGCCGCAATAAGTGCAAAAATGATTTTAAACAATAAATCTAGTTGATTTTCCACAAGTCAACATCTCTTCTTCTTACTGAGAATTTAACTTAAAAACTCAAAACCTGTAACTGCAACTAAATCAAGATTTTCATTTTGATTTTCATTTTGATTTTCATTTGTTTACACTCTAATCACAAACAAGAATAATCATTTCTGTAGTAATAACATTACTCATATTACCTGCACGATCCGTCAATTGAATATCCAAGGTTAAGGTATCAGTAGGTAAGTTTTCTGGAGCATTGCAGGCTGGAATGTTAGTGCCTTCGAAAACACAACAGGTTGTAAAAAGTGTAAGTTGAACGGATCCTTCAATACCATTGGCAGCTCCTTGTTCGGGCACAAAAGGTGTTTTATATCGATCATATATATTACCAGTCCGGTTGTCTGTTATAGTCAAATCAAATCCAATTTGATCTTCTGCAATACCAATATCTCCGTCTCCATCTTTAAAATCAAAAAATAATAACAAGGAATCACCTAAGACACTACTTTGAACCATAGTATCTTTACTAATACCTACATAACTTAATTCTGGTACGATCGAAAAATCGGGGCTTATAGTACATCCAAAGAATGTTGTACCAATCAGAATGATTATAAGGTATTTGTATTTTATTTGCATAAATGTTATCCAGAGAAAAATTAATACAATCGATTTATGGTCTCTTTAATGATTCTTCTCATAAAGATGAGCTAATCTTAGAACTATTTCAATATCAAATTAAGAATAATCCTATATTCTTGGCATTTGTTGAGTCGATTAATGCTACTAAATGTCCGACAACACTAGATCAGCTCAGTTATTTACCAATTTCATTTTTCAAGACCCATCAGCTTAAATCAAAAATATGGGATGATAAGCTGACCTTCAGCAGTAGTGGAACAACTGGAACAAATACTTCAAAACACTTTGTAAAAGATCCATCTATTTATCATAGAGTTTCAAAAGAAATATTTGAGAATAGCTATGGTGCCCTAAAGGATAAAGTTATTCTAGGTCTCTTGCCATCTTACTTAGAACGACAAGATAGTTCATTGGTGTACATGGTTAATTACTTTATGGAACAATCAGCAGAGGAATGTTCTTTTTATTTGGACAACTTCCAAGTTTTAAAAGAAAGATTAGATCAGCTTCAAGATACTGGAAAGGACATTGTTCTATTTGGAGTGAGCTTTGCTTTGTTGGATTTTGCTAAAAAGTATAAAATTCAAAACACCAATTTGATTATTATTGAAACAGGTGGAATGAAGGGTAGAGCTAAAGAGATGATAAGATCTTCTTTACACTCTGAAATAAAACTGGGCTTTCCCAATGCGAGTATTCACTCAGAATATGGAATGACGGAATTATTATCTCAAGCATATGCAAATGGTGAAAAATTTGAAACACCGCCAACTATGCAGATGAGTTGTAGAGAAATCGGGGATCCATTTACGGAAGTAAGAAAAGGAAAAACAGGAATACTACATATCGTTGATTTGGCAAACATAGATAGTTTGGCTTTCATTGCAACAGAAGATCTCGGAAGATGTTACGAAGATCAAAGCTTTGAAGTATTAGGCAGGGCAGACAACAGCATTGCAAGAGGATGCAACTTACTATATGTTTAGTCTTTGAAAGTATTCAATCCATCAAATAACCAATTGGCTAAATGCTGTCTATTTTCTGGTCGAATAAATCTTTTTTGATCGTCAACATTTCTAATGTTACCTAGTTCGACATATAATGCAGTCGGGAAAGTATTGCGAACCATATACAGATTACGACTAGCAACAAAGCCTTTATATCCTCTTCCTTTTTGATAGTAGTCATACTTTGCTTTGAAAGTGTTCTGCATATGAACAGCTAAAGCTCTGCTTGTCTTACCATGCTCGTAATAATAAAAGAAAGCATCTTGTCTCTTCTCTTCAGTTCGTGAATCAATATGAATCATGATGGCATATTGTTCCTTTATTCCTTTCGCTTTATACTTTTTGTATAATTCGTTGATGTTTTTTGAACGTTGCTCAAGTCTTCTAAGTTGGTTTAGAGGAAGACCAAATTTCCCCATGCTTTTTTCATCTCTATCACACTTCAAATATTTTTCAGACCTTATACCATCATTCTTATCTTGAATAATCATATGAACAGTCGCTCCACGTTCCATTAGGTTTTTTGCCAATCTCAAAGCAACATCATA
>CALHKJ010000568.1 GCA_938033975.1 uncultured Saprospiraceae bacterium
TAGTGCACCACATGCACCAGAAGCTACAGCAATTTCAATATCAAAGGTGTTGGTAATGCTTATAGTCACATTGTCGCCATTACCTTCATATGTATACCATATTCCGACACCCATAAAACATCCTACATCACCGCTTTGATCGGTAGAACCAGTAGTATCTTCGCCAGCTAAAACATCACCACAAGCTAAAACGGTTGCGTCTGCGCACAAATCATTTGCAGCTTGAGCAGAAATCGATTGAGCTCCAAATAACATTAAGCAAATTGCTGCCAAGGCAGTTATACTTTTTTTGCCCTTATTTTCAAATACTCGATTGATTTTATTTGAGGCAAATGGAATTAAAAAATTAAAGAATAGCAATGCTTTTCTCATAAGATTGATCTTTATTGGTTTTAAATTATTGATTTCGTTTTAATATAGCTCGAGCAAGGTTTGCTCAAAAAATGAATGCTGAGATTCTTTGGTTGCTGTCAAATAATTTTTAAACAGCTTATATTTTTCCTCATCCAATAGAATTGCATCAATGATTATGTCTGGTCTTTGCAAAAATGTTTCATGCATTTTACCTTGAGCTGTATACACAAGATTAAGTTCTAGCATCTCAACCATTTGCCTAGCTGAAAAATCTTCAGGTATTTCTCCTTTAATAATTTCATGGGTGGTAGCTTCAACTTTCGCTTGAGGTAGAATTTGTATAGGTTCCCCTAAACCTTGTTGAGATTGGCCGTAAAATGAGCTTGAAACAAAAAATAGGATAAAAAACAAAAAAATGTTTTTCATGAGATTGGTCTTTATTGGTTAAAAATTGATTTAGTTATTAAGCCACTAAAAGTAACAACACAAAGAGTGATAACACATTGTGTATCACTTACTTAAATTCAATTTCACAAATTCTAATACGCTTAGTGGTTGACCATTAAAGTGCTTTAACTTTGATGGTCGTTGATTTCGTCGAGAGTAAAAGTAGTTAAATTAATATTAACAACAAAAGATTTCTTCTTGCTTTTGGGCCTAAAGGCAATAGTACGAAGCTATAATACATTGTTAAATAATGTATATTTAAATTCCAATTGTTAGTCCTACAAGAAAATTTAAGCCAGCTTGAGGGTATACAAAATTCTCAGTAATAAGCTCTCCAGATATAAACGAATAGGTATAACCGTTACTGGCATACATTTTATTGAAAATATTGTTTATCTGAGCACTGATTTTCATGGTTTTCAAGGCTTTCATCTTAAGATCATAGCCTGCAACAATAGAATTTACCCAATATGCTTCCAAACTCCTTTCAGGATTTGATGTATTGTCAAGAAACTGACTACCTACATACTTTGATTGGAGACCTATATAGGAATTCTCTACAGGATTATAAGTTAGATTTAGGGCAGCTACAGCATTAGGGGATAAAGAGATATCAGTATTTTCGAAAGTGTTGATTACTTCTTCAACATTAGGCCAGTCAGTGTAATCGAATAATACTTCTTCGAATGTTTTAATTTTATTCTGACTAATTGTTGCGTTTGCGTACAAACTTAAGTTGGACCTTAGTTCCCATCCAATTTCTGCTTCTATTCCTGCTCTATAGCTATCAGGTACGTTTGTCCTGAGGGTTGCCCCTACATCGTTTAGTTCGCCTGTAATCACCAATTGATCCTTATAGTCCATATAATACAAATTCAAGCCTCCAGCGATTTTTTCATATCTACTTCTAATTCCCAGTTCATAATCTATTAGGCGCTCTGGAGTCGGGAAAACACCTTCAGGCTGACTTAGGTAATCAGATCTATCTGGCTCGCGGTGGCCAACTGCTGCACTTGCGTAGAGTTGATTCTTGTCATTGATCAAATAAGTCAAACCAATTTTCGGATTTAAAAAGTTCAACTGGTCAACAAAATCATGGCTTACTCCATCATCATCTAAACCATTTACGCTGTAGCGAACATTACGATATTGAACATCGGCAAAGGCACCAAAGGAATCTTTCTTATAATTCAGTTTTACAAACGCACTTGCATCATTTTTTGATCCATCGTTATTATAATAGCTTCCAATATCATTTAATCTACTTCTAATATCCCATGCAATGATATTGCCACTGTGATTTCCTCTATAGGCATGAAAAGCAGAACCAAAATGTACATCGAGATTCTCATTTGCCTCAAACTTCATATTCAGAATGGCTCCTAGGTAATCGTTCTTCAAGTTTTTTCTTCTGATAAGGTTTGCTGCAGTAATTTCATTTTGACTAATGGTGTCAATTACATTCGATAATCCATACTCATCAAGTCCTTCTCCATACTTAAATTGCTCAAAGAATCCTTGACCTCTTGTATAGTGTAAAGTTAGATTGGATTCAAATTGATCTCTCGTTGTCCCCCAATGCAATTGATAATGATCTTGTTGATATCTATCAACTTCATTGTCATAAGTATAGTAATTAAATGATTTGTCGGGCGAGGTGAATAAATTAATTGAATCCTGCAGCGTATGGGAATTGTACAGGGTATTTGCATCTACAAATAAAT
>CALHKJ010000569.1 GCA_938033975.1 uncultured Saprospiraceae bacterium
TGCCAAACAAGACGCAAAAAGCACTGCTAAAAGGTATTGAAGACACCAAGAATAATGATAGGATGACCTTGACTCTGGCGCTTAATTACAGCTCTAGATGGGAATTAACTATGGCTATGAAGAAAATAGCCGACCTTGTAAAAATAGGTGACATATCCTCTGACGATATCAATGAAGCACTCATTGACCAACACCTCGATACTTCAGGCATCCCTGACCCTGAATTGATGATCCGAACGAGTGGCGAATTAAGGATTTCTAACTACCTATTATGGCAATTGGCCTACGCAGAATTGTATTTTACAGATGTTTTATGGCCTGATTTCAGAAAGGAGCATTTATACACTGCAATCCTTGATTTTCAAAATAGAGAACGTCGATTTGGCAAAACTGGGGATCAAGTCAGCAATAAGACTTAAAATTCTGTTAAATCGCTGATTTACAATCAAATAAAAAGCCTCTTAGTCTAGTTTTACTTACTTAGATACGTGTATATTCCATATAATAATCGGACATTTGCAATCCAATTTTAGATTTAATGAAGCTACTGAATATTAAAGCTACTCTTCTTGTTCTTGCATGTATCATGCAGTCCGTTTTTGTTAGCGCACAAATAGATGAAGGTTCAATTTTTGATTACTCAAATCCTGGTCAATTTACCATCGGTGGAGTTGAAATTATTGGAGCAGAGAACAGAGATCGAAATGCCATCAAATCCATCACTGGATTGCGTGAAGGTGAAACCATCGAAATCCCTGGAGATGATATCCCAAATGCAATAAAAGCTTTATGGAGACTGCGACTTTTTGAAGATGTTGAAATCAATCAAACCAAAGTTGAAGAAGGAAATATTATCTTCCTTGAAATTATCATTACCGAAAGACCCACACTTTCAAGATATGCATTCAGAGGCATCAAAAAGTTATATCATGACGACCTCAATGAAACCCTCGAAGATGTAATCACAAAGGGATCGATTGTAACAGAGGACATGAAAGATCTTGCCTCTAATAAAATCAAAGAATTTTTTATCGAAAAAGGTTTCCTCGATACAGAAGTTGATATAATTGAGGAAATGGATGAAAACGTTGACAATAGTGTCAAGTTGATTTTCGAAGTAGCCAAAAATGAAAGACTAAAAATTGCAAGGATTGACTTCTTTGAAAATGTTATTGCGTCAGATGCTAAGTTGAGGCGTAAGATGAAAAACATTAAAAAGAAAAATACGATTCTTAAAAAGTCTCGATACATCAAAAAGGAATATAAAGAAGACAAAGCATCTGTTTTGAATTTCTACAGAACACTAGGATACAGAGATGCCAAATTCACCAGAGATACTATGTACACCAATGTTGCTGGCGAACTGGTAATCATCCTAACAATTGATGAAGGAGAACAGTACACTTTTGGTGATATCACTTGGCAAGGAAATACCATTTATACGGATGACCAACTAACAACCATACTTGGAATCAAGAAAGGAGAGGTATTTAATCCTGAAGAACTTGAAAAGAGATTAAGATTCTCTCTTGATGGAAGAGATATTTCTTCTTTATACTTAGATGATGGATATTTATTCTTTGACATCTCACCTACAGAAGTTGCAGTACACCCAGACCGTACGATAGATATGCGTATGGCCATCTATGAAGGACCTCAAGCAACAATTGAGGATGTAATCATAAAAGGAAACGATAGGACGCACGAACACGTAATAAGAAGATCTCTGAGAACGAAACCAGGAGAAAAATTCTCTCGTTCTGACATCATTCGTTCACAAAGAGAATTGACAAACTTAGGATACTTTAATCAGGAGACCATGGATATTCAACCAAAGGTAAATCCTGAAAGAGGTACCGTTGATATTGAATACAATCTTGAAGAAAGACCATCTGATCAATTGGAACTTTCTGCAGGTTATGGTGGAGTCAGTCGATTGATTGGAACACTAGGTATGACCTTTAATAATTTCTCACTAAATAATATCAGTGATAGATCAACTTGGTCTCCACTACCACAAGGTGATGGTCAAAGACTTTCCTTAAGAGCACAATCAAATGGACAGTTGTTTAGATCCTTGAATGCTTCATTTACAGAGCCATGGTTGGGAGGTAAAAAACCGAACTCATTTACGGCTGGTGTAGTATTCTCAGGATTTGATTACTCAGGATTTGATCAAGGCGAGCTAGGAATTTGGAGAGGCTTCGTTGGACTTGGTTCTCAATTAAAGTGGCCAGATGATTATTTTTCATCTAGCTCTACTTTGACTGTCGAGAGAATCGATATGGAAAACTACACAGCAGCAATAAGTAATTTTGTTGTGAATCAAAATAATAGAGATGTACCGGTTGAGTCTGGTATTTTTTGGAATATAAGTGTACGTCAGGTAATCAGCCGTAGTACTATTCTACAACCATTATACCCACGTGGTGGATCACGAATTTCTTTAGCAGCGCAATTTACCTTGCCATACTCTAGCTTTAGAGACCAAGCATTTACACCATTGACTCCTCAAGAAGTTCAAGAGGTAATTCAAGAACAAAGAGATAGAAGAGGAAGTGGTTATATACCAACAGATGATGACATTTTGAATTGGAGAAGCCAAGCGGAAGCTGCTAGAAAATTCAAATTGTTAGAATATCATAAGTGGAGATTTGATGCTGAGTGGTATTACAATATCGTTGATAAATTGGTATTTGCTACCAATGCAAAAATTGGTATACTTGGTTTTTATGATGAAGCAATAGGCTTCTCTCCATTTGAAAGATTTGAACTTGGTGGAGATGGACTTAACAATCAGCAGGTTGGTATCACAGGTAAGGATATCATTAAGTTGAGAGGATATAATGAAGACACAGATTTCCCAATCAATAACCAAGGTGGTGCAACTATATTCAACAAATTTGCTATGGAGTTGAGATATCCAATATCTTTGAATCCTAGTTCAACAATTTATGGACTTGTATTTGTTGAAGGAGGAAACTCTTTCATTGGATTTGATAATTACAATCCGTTCAATCTCAAGAGATCAGTAGGAGGAGGACTTAGAGTATTCTTGCCAATGTTTGGACTTTTAGGATTTGATTACGGATGGGGATTTGATAAAGTTAATACTGGAAATGGATTTGGAGAGTTCCAAATTATCATTGGATTTGAACCAGATTAATCTGCAATTAACTAAATTTAACTTGCAAATAAACTTTGGTTAAAAAGCTAAAAAATTGAAAACCAACACGCCCTTTGGCGTTATATAGAAAACTATAACAAACAAAACAATGAAGAAGGTAATATATTCCTTAAGCCTAATTTTGATGTTTCTAGCTTCTGCAAATAGCCTTAGTGCTCAGAAATTTGGCTACATCAATTCAATCCAACTTCTTTCAGAACTACCAGAAATTAGTGCAGCTGACGATGCAATCATCGAATACCAAAATACATTGGTTCAAGAAGGTCAAGCAATGGTCAAAACTTTTGAGACCAACTATCAAGCTTACATCGAAAAAGCACAAAGTGGTGAATTATCACAAGTACAACAACAACAAAAAGAAGGGGAGTTGGCTATGGAGCAACAGAAAATACAAGAGTATGAGTATAAGGTCCAAACATTGGTAACTCTTAAGCGAGAAGAAACCTATGCTCCAATTCTCGAAAAAGTAAGAAGCACCATTGAGCAAGTAGGCAAAGAAGAAGGCTACACCATGATTTTTGATTCTAGTGTAGGTGGAATTCTAAGTGCAGACGAAGGTGATGATATATTGAACTTGGTAAAATCTAAATTGGGCATATAATTAGATTCTCACAGAGTTTTTCAAGAATAAACTTTACAAAGTCGCATGATCTATTGGATCTGCGACTTTTTTATTTCCATATTATGTCTAGCTAGTACCTGAATTTATTTTTAGTAAGCATGAAGTATCGAATACACAAACAACTTAGCTTAGTACAATTACAATATCCCTCTTTTAGTATTCTCAAAAATAAATTTAGAAATACGCTCTCGATCTACAACACCTATGATTTTTTCTTCTTCCGATATTCCTACAATGGCTAGACCATTTTCTTTCATCGTTTGGAAAGCATGATCAATACTTTCATTTGAAGCTAAGACCATAACATTCATGCTAGAAATATCTTTCACATAATTGTAGCTACTTGGATTTTTTAAAATTTCATCTTTGAAAAGTTCTGGCATACTTCCCTTTATATTATCATCGCCGTCAAATACCAAAAAGCTAGACTCCTCCTTGTTATTTGTTTTTTCAATGAAGGTCTCTATAGAATCTTCTAGATATACTTTTGTAAATATACCCCTTGCAATACTAGACAGCTTTGTCGTTTTCATAAGTTCGGCTAATTGTACTTGCTTATACTCCTGCCCAGCCATTAAATAAATAAATGGACCAATAAGAATTAGCATGAAGTATCCCTTGAAAATTGCAAAGCCTACAAAAACAATAGCTAATATTTTACCCAATAGACTTGCCCAAAAAGTTGCCTTGGTCCTACCCATTTTAATACTCAATAGAGAACGAAGTATCCTTCCTCCATCCATAGGAAATGCAGGAATAAGATTAAACAAAAAGACACCAATGTTCATGTACATAAGCCATTGAAGAAAGTTACTAGAGTCTATTCTAACCACCCCATCAATGATCTCAGGTAAAAAAGGCAAACCGCAAATGGAAATAACAATTGCCAACAGACTTGAAATAATCAAATTGACAATGGGTCCGTTGATGGCAATTTGGAATTCTTGGATTGGAATATCAGGTATGCTTTCCAATCGAGCTAATCCCCCGATAGGACTTAAAATAATATCCCTTGTTTTCACTCCGAATCTTTTCCCAGTAAGGGAATGACCAAATTCATGGAGAAGAATACAAGCATACAAACTGATTATGAAACCAAGAACTAATAGTATTGAGTTTGCACTCAAAGATTCGCGGTAAGCGAGCCAAATAAAAAATAATATAAATAAACCCAATGTCCAATGGAGGCGTATAGGTATACCGAAGATAGTCGCAATCCTCCAAGAACTTCCCATAGTTATTTTGGATTCAAAATATCACGCGCAATCACAAGCTTTTGGATTTCAGAAGTACCCTCATAGATTTGAGTAATTTTCGCATCTCGCATCAACCGCTCAACATGGTATTCTTTTACAAAACCATAACCACCATGCACTTGCACAGCTTCGACTGTGTGTTTCATAGCGACGGTTGAAGCATATAACTTTGCCATACTGGCTGCAGTAGTGTAATCTAATCCAGCGTCCTTCATTCTTGCAGCTTTGTGTACAAGTAATCTAGCTGCCTCGATTTCTGTTGCCATATCTGCAAGCTTGAATGAAATTGCTTGGTGCTTTGCAATTGGCTTACCAAATGCCTCTCTTTCTAGACTGTATTTTAGAGCAAGTTCATAAGCACCTTGAGCGATACCTAAAGCCTGCGCTGCAATTCCAATTCTACCACCAGTCAATACCTTCATAGCAAACTTAAATCCGAATCCATCTTCTCCTATCCTGTTTTCTTTGGGCACTTTAACATCGTTGTACATGATGGTATGTGTGTCTGAAGACCTGATTCCCAATTTATCTTCTTTCGCTCCAATTGAAACACCATCCCAAGATGTCTCAACTAAAAAAGCATTGATGCCTCTGTGTTTCTTGTCTGGATCTGATTGGGCGATTACTATATGTAGACTACTCGTACCACCGTTGGTAATCCAATTTTTAGTACCATTCAATATATAGTGATCTCCTTTGTCTTCAGCAGTAGTTCTCTGACTTGTCGCATCACTTCCTGCTTCTGGCTCACTTAAACAAAAGGCTCCGATCCATTCTCCAGTACTTAACTTGGTAAGGTATTTTTGCTTTTGTTCTTCGTTACCATATTCTTCAATTCCCCAACAAACCAAAGAATTGTTTACAGACATTATTACACTGCAGGAATTATCAATTTTTGAAAGTTCTTCCATGGCTAATACATAACTAACAGTATCCATTCCACCTCCTCCATATGTTGAGTCAACCATCATTCCTAAAAAGCCCAGTTGAGCCATTTCCTTTACCTGTTCAGTAGGGTAGATCATTTTGGAATCTCTTTCAATAACACCAGGCAGTAAAGTCTGTTGAGCAAAATCTCTAGCTGCCTCTTTGACTGCAATTTGTTCTTCTGTAAGTGTAAAATCCATTTGTATCAATATATTTTTAAATCAAATTTTTTATAATTAGCCAACATAATCAGGGCTGTGATCAGCAAAAATAGGGATAAAGTAAGAAAGGCGTAGATAACGTTATTCGAATGTTCAAAAAATGTCAAGGAGAATAACAGCAGAAATATTATTCGAACAAAAATATTACAAATATTAAAGATACTTGCAGCTCTTCCAAATAATTGATTTGGCACATTGTTAAATAAATAAGTAACCCTGAGTATTCTAGAGCCAGCATTGGTCAAACCAAGTACAAAAAGCATATAATATAATATTATACTAGAGCTGGAAGCATACAAAATAAAGCACAGGGCAGAAGTAGCTAAGGTCAGTATAATAATAGCTGCAGGAATATTCATCCTTTTAAATATGAAACGAATAAAAATTCCACTGATGATAGCTCCTGCTGAATAGGCTATATCCGAACTAGCATAGACATCTCCTGATTCATGCAAATGATTGCTGACATAATCTGCTCCTAAATAAAATCCTTCTAGAATGACTGCCACAAAAATGAAATAGCTAAGTACTCCAAACAAAAAGGTAGTTCTATTCTCATTTAAGAAGCGAAGCCCAGTTTTCAGCCTTTCAATTACACTGGTTGTTTCTTCCTTTCTTTCCGCTAAAGCTGTAAAAGTTATCATACTAATGAGGACAAAAGAGATCAGATAGGTTATAGCATCCAACAGAAAAATTTCATGTATCTCCCATGCGTCAAAAACACTAAAAACATTAATTGTTTTTCCTAAAATCTGAATCGTACCATCTTTACTTCCCTCCAATAACAATACAGAAATGACTCCACCAACAATACCAGTGGCTTGTCCTTGAACTTCTAATATGGATGTAACCTTTCCATATAGTTTCTGAGGTGTGATCTCTTGAATAAAGGCGTATAAGTTTGGATAATGAATACTATAATTCATGAATGTCATTACAAAAACTAAAGCAACCATATACAAGGACAGACCATCATGATTAAATCCAATGTAACAAATGATACCTAAGAGTATTCCTGAGATCAAGTTTGTAAGCTGAAATATTCCTTTTCTACTATATTTATCGATGATGGTTCCTGCGTAAGGTACCCAGAAAAGCGCAAGGATATTTGTTGCAATGAAAAACCAAATATAAGTATCAAGCTCATCCTTCATGGCAAAAAACCAAGGGATAGCAATCATGCTGATACCTTGTGCAATACCAGAAATGATGTTAGTAATAAGAATTAATATTAGGGCTTTCTTATTCTTCAAATTAGCTTGAAGCGACTATTTCCATTAATGTTCGAAAGGCTACGAATTTCCCCTCAAATTTTTCCTTTACATCTGCTTGTAGTTTTTGAGCATGATGTATTTGATACTGGTGGAGGGTCTTCATATCTTGACAGACATATTGAACTGCAAAGGAAACTCCATCTGGCTCATCTTTGATAATCCTTGATATCTGATAACTCTCAAACATTTTAGTGGCCATCACATCGGGAATGTGCACCTCTTTCATCCAACTAAGCCATTCCTCAACTATATCCTTTTCTACCTGGATAGTAACATTGTAGATTATTTTTGTGTCTGCCATAGATCTTTATTGAACATCATCTCCACGAAGGATCCGATATCTTTTTCTTGATTCTACAGCAAAGGTACTATTTGAATAATCTAAAAATAACTTTTCATAGAGCTTCTCAGCATCTTCTGGTCGATCTAAAACCAACTGATACAATTCGGCCAACTCAAATATGGCATTGTCAGCTCGTATTTCTTCTGGATATTTTTCAATGATCTCTTGATATGCTTCTTCTGCATCTTCGTATTGCTTTAACTTCCAATACAACTGCGCTTTTACATACAAGATATCATCAAGTAAGCCATGTTCAGGAAACATATTGGTAATTGAATCTAATTTTGCAAACGATTCATCATGTCTATTTTGAAAATATAGAAGTTCTGCATTGGCAAACATCTGCAAAGGAACCGCAGTTGTATCCAAATTCAAATTATCCATTATCGTTACAGATCTGTCGATGGCATCATTAGATATCAATCTTGATGTTGCTGATTTTAGTATATCGAATTGAGCTTGTGCCCATTCAAAATCACCATTGTAATACGAAAGCATCGCATTCTTAAATCTAGCCTGCTCTCCTAAATGTTCTTCTTTAAATTCTTTATCAACTTGGGAGTATAGTAGAGTGGACTCCCATACATCTCCTGACATCAACAAATAGTCAGCTAGGCTTAATTTTGCATTGGCTTCTGTGTAAGGATTCAATCCTCCTTTATCAAGTAAATTTTCTAATACCGAAATGGATTTTGGTAAATCATTTTTATACAAGGCTAAAAAATCACCATACTGTTTTGCGATAAAAGCAGTTTTGGTATTGATACCAAATTCATCTAAAAACTTATTGTAAGCAGAATCCAAGGAATCTAGATCAGAAACAGTGTAATCGTAATTTTGAGTAATTCTTTTTCTAGTTGTATTCAGTAAAGCATTTTTTGCATCAAAATAATAGGTGTTATTCGAGCCCTTTTCTTGTGTTATATAATTATATGCTTTTACTGCAACATCATACTCTCTTGCATTGCTTGCTATCCTAGCGAAGTCCATAACTCGCTTTCCATTTTCTCCTGTCTGAATATCAAGTGATCTTGATATAGAAAAAGCTTTGCTGTAATTATTATTTTGGATATACACCCATTGCAATAATTCTTGGTATGGAATATTGTCTGGTGACTCCTGTACCTTGCTAAACAACTGAGACTTTAATTCATTATAGTCTTCTTCCGTTTTTAAGGTTCTTTGAAAATTTGTTTTTAAGCTTGTAAGCAAATTTTTGTTTGACTCTGCAGCAAGAAGATAATTCTTAATCATCTCTTTACTATCTCCTTTTCGTCGGTATAATTCTGCCATGTTGTAGGCAAACAACTTATCGTTGTTCATTAATTTCCCTCCCTTCTTGTACACTTCAATCGCCTCATCATATTTGGTCAATCGTAGGAAAGCATTCCCTAATTTCGAAATGATGATTTGCTCAGCCGGTAAGCTTTCGATTGCCTTTTTATATTGCTTTTGAGCTTTCTCTTCTTCAAACATTCTTTCATATAGATTACCATAGGTAACATATAATTGAACATTTTTTGGAGTCCTCTTTAATTGAGATTTAATTTCACCTTCTGCTCTATCAAAATTTTCATCAGAAATTAATGATTGTATGAATTGTTGGAAGTAATAGTCATTCTTATAGTTAGACTTTTCATACAATTTATAATAAACCTCTGCAGCCTTTTCGTACTCTCCAGAATTGTAGTAGCCTGATGCCAATTTGGTATCTTGACCAAAGACTGATAGGCTAAGGCTAAGAATTAGAACTAAACTTATAAAATACTTCATCATTAAGTAGTGTCTGTTGTATGCTAACGAATAAAAGTTAGGGATAGTTTTGTCAGATGGGTTTGAACTTTAAAGTTAAGGTCTTACAATGGGCTTTGCCCATAAAACGGTAAAAAATGACGACGATTAAGAGATCCACAACAAAAAAAGAGGCTGAATCTTGCGAAACAGCCTCTTTTATATGATTTTTTTGAAGTCTTAGCCTTCTAATTTAAATCTTACTGGTAGTGTGTAAAGTACTTTCACAGCCCTTCCTCTTTGCTTTCCAGGTACCCAAGTAGGCATCTGATTTACAACCTTCATTGCTGCATCTCCACATCCTGCTCCGATATCTCTTACAATCTTAGCATCTGTTACATTTCCAGACTTGTCTACGACAAACTGCAATACAACCATACCATCTACACCATTCTCTCTGGCGATAGCTGGATACTTTAAGTTCTTATAGATAAACTGAAGCATTTTATCTTCAGCACACTTTGCAATTTCCTCTTTAGTTCCACCAGAGTCTTCACAACCTGGGAATCTAGGCATCTGCTCAACTACCTTGAAGATTTCCTCTTCAGCAGGTGGTGGTGGCGGCGGAGGTGGTGGCGGTGGTGGAGCTTCTTCTTCAACTGGCTCTTCTGGCTCCTCAATCACAGTATCTTCTGTTACCGTTTGATCTTCGAAAACAGGCTCATCCTCTTCTTCAATTTCTTCTTCTGGTACTTCCTCAATCACCGGTGGTGGCGGAGGAGGAGGTGGTGGAGGTGGCTTAGCTGTACGAGGTGGTTCGATTTCAATTTCTTCTTCAAAGTCTAGAGCTCCATCTGGGATTTCAACACGCTCATCATAAGCGGTCCAACTAAAAGCAAACAAAGTCATCAGCAAAGCCGCTACCAAACCAAACAACCATACCGGCTGAGTCAATTTAAACACATTGACTTCAGGATATTTGTTTCTTGCTTGATATACATTTGCATCAGAATACTTTTGTCGCAACTTCTCTCCACTGGTGTTTTTCAGCCTATTTTTATAAAATAGAATGAAACCAATTACCAGCAAAAGCAAAAGAACCATCGCAATAGCTACGTGTGATCCTTGTAACGCAAAATCATTCATAAATACTGTTTGTATTTTTTAACAATCAATTCACCACCAGTTGTATGGTGATGCTTTAAAAATATCAAATTCTATTGGGCTATTGCTTGTATTTCAGATAAAATCATCAAAAAAAGAATAGCTTAAAAAAATATGCGATGTATAACTTGTTGATTTTCTGCAAAAATCTGGTTTTACCCTTTTTTCAAGCTATTCTTTTTAAAATTTGATTTGCCAAAACACCTTAAATGTTAAAGCAACCAATAGCATCTTAGAACTAAGATGCAAGCTTTAGCTTTTTTGGTGTGTGCTTCTAAAACTTATCCTACTAATTCTGTGTATGCTGCCGAATCCATAAGAGAATCCAACTCAGCAGGATCTGAAATTTTGATTTTAATCACCCATCCATCACCATATGGATCTGAATTTATTAATTCTGGTTGATCTCCATCATTTTCATCCAATTTGCTATTAAACTCAAGCACTTCTCCAGACAAGGGCATATACAGATCTGATGTCGTTTTGACTGCTTCAACTGTACCAAATACTTCATCTTTAGCTATTGTTTCTCCAACAGTCTCTACTTCTACATATACAATCTCACCCAATTCGCCTTGAGCGAAATCCGTAATTCCAATGTATGCGCAATCATCCTCAATACGCAGCCACTCATGTTCTTTGGTATACTTTAAGCTTTCTGGTGTATTCATTTTTTATTTAGTTTTTATTTGGCTGCTTTTTTCAACCAATCATATGTTACTGACTTAGGTCTTTCTAGCGGTAGACCCAATGCTCTTGACCAACAAGATGCTGCAAGAATTCCTAAGGCTCTTGACACTGCAAACAAAACGGTGTAAAAACTGTATTCTTTCATTCCGTAGTGAACCAAAATAGCTCCTGAGTGTGCATCTACATTTGGCCATGGATTTTTCACCTTTCCTAGTCCACCTAAAATGTCTGGTACCGTTTCAAACAATTGCCATACAATATTTACAAAGTCATCATTTTTTATGTGCTTTTCAGCAAATATTCTTTGAGCTGTAAATCTTGGGTCAGGCTGTCTTAATACGGCGTGACCATAACCTGGAATAACCTTTCCTTTGGCAAGCGTGTCATTAATATATTGCTGAACCTGTTCCTTCGTAGGCTTGGTTGTTTTCAATTCTTTGGTCATTTCCATGATCCACTTAATAACCTCTTGATTGGCAAGTCCATGCAATGGTCCAGCTAAAGAACACATTCCACCAGCAAATGAAAGGTATACATCACTTAATGTTGAATTGACTAAATGTGAAGTATGCGCTGAGGCGTTTCCTCCTTCATGATCTGCATGAATAGTAAGGTACATTCTCATCAACTCTTTAAAGTCTTTACCTTCTATTCCTAACATGTGAGCAAAATTTCCTGCCCAATCTAAAGATCTGTCTTCTTGAATATGGACATTTCCTTTATAAGATCTTCTATAAATAAAAGCTGCTAGGTGTGGAAGCCTTGCAATCAAGTTCATTGAATCTTCATAAGTAGCATCCCAGTAATCAGCCTTATTCATTCCCTCAGCATAACGCTTTGAAAATACACTATCAACTTGCATTGAACTTATTCCAATAATCAATTGAGTCATTGGATGTGTATCTGGAGATAATGCCATAATAGCATTCAAAGTGTTTTGAGGTAGCTTTGCTCTTTTTTCCCACTCATTTGATAACCAGTTTACTTGTTTTTGAGTTGGTATTTCATCTACCAACATCAACCAAAATAAACCTTCCGGCAGAGGTTCTTTGCCACCTTTTCTTTTCGGTAATAATTTTTGTAATTCAGGTATAGATTTTCCTCTAAATCTGATACCATCTATTGGGTCTAAGGATGAAGTTTCCCAAATCATACTCTTGACACCTCTCATCCCACCGAAAATCTGTCCAGCAGCCACAGTATCTACTTTTTTCGCTCCATTCTTCTTAATGAAAGCACGCATTTCTTTTCTTAGTTTCGAGGATTTCTCGTGAAATTTCTTTTTTAATTCATCCATGGATTATACAGTATATTTTATTTGGTTAAGTGACGAAATTGAATAAAATTGACAGCTTTAATTGATAAGAATTTCGCAATTCTGTCTAATGCCCGAAAATACGATTTTAATTCTTATCATGGAAGTCATTTTCAAGTCAGATATAAGAGTATCTTGTCTATTATTTTAGAAAAGCTTTATTAGGCTTGAGCTTCATTAAAAGCTATGATTTTAATAGATGAAATACTGATTTCTGATGATGTGGTGAAAGAATACTTTCATTGCAACCTCAATGCTTGCAAAGGTGCTTGTTGCTGGGAAGGGGACTATGGTGCGCCTCTTGAAGACAATGAGGTTAAATTG
>CALHKJ010000570.1 GCA_938033975.1 uncultured Saprospiraceae bacterium
CACACCACCTAATGCTATAAGAATAAACGATAGCCTCTTTGTTGATTGGACTGAAAACTCAAATTTAAATTGGAAAGAATATACTTATGATGTAGGTAGACATTTTGGAATTCAAAGTAAAGAATATCAAGAATCATTGCCTCGTGATGTCGGAAATGTAAAGCGATTTAATGTGGATAGTTTATTGACACAAGATTCAGGTGTTAGTCGAGCTAGATATTTTTTAATGCCAGAATACGATGAATATCCTGTAACAGGAATCACCTTAGAGCAAGCAAAAAAATATTCAAAGTGGAGATCTGATAGGGTATTCTATATCTATTTAATAGAATCAGGCATCTTGGATTTTAACCCAGAACACCACTTTACAATAGAAGAATTCTTATTAAGTGATGAATACCAAAATAACGCAGATAAGATTACACACTATCCTGAATACTTTATTCCATCCCTTGAGCATTTTGAATTAGTAAAGGAAAAAGTGCAATTAGGAAGATTTCTACTCGGAGATTTGCATACTTTGGATGAGGCCTTTCAAAAGCAATTAGATACTTACTTGCCCCTCACAAAGGTAGGAGCGTGCGATGGTGTAAAATGCCCTGCAACTCTTTACAATTTTGCTGGCAATGTTTCTGAATTGGTAGATTCAGAGAATGTGGTATTTGGCGGGAATTACCTGCATACAAAATCAGAAGTAAAGGATTTACCTATTCATAAAGTGAATTTACCAAACGAAATGGTAGGTTTTAGGAATTTCTGTAGGTGGGTTGCCATTGAGAATCCATTGGCTGAAGAAGAGGAAGAAGAAATAGAGATGCCAGTATTATTAAGCCCATTTTACGAAACAGTAGAAAAAGAATAAAAGTTGTTTCAACGAAATCAAGCGTCTTGATTTGATCTAAATTTTATCCCAAGCTTAGAAAAACACCCGCTGCAGTTACAGCTCCTAAAATTGGACCTACCAAAGGTATCCAAGCATAACTCCAATTACTATCTCTTTTATCACCTATAGGAAGTATTGCATGTAATAGTCTAGGCACCAAATCTCTGGTTGGATTGATCGCATATCCAGTTGTGCCTCCTAGAGACATTCCAATGGCAATCACAAACAAAGCTATAGGTAATGCACCTACAGAGCCGAGACCTATTTTCATATCACTGGCGATACTGGACTCTATCATCGGATTGGTAATATAAAAAACACCCAACAATAATACGAAGGTGCCAAAGGCCTCAGATAATAAATTTGGTACAGGATTACTAATGCCAGGACCGGTGGCAAAGACGCCTAATTTCCCATTGAGATCTTCAGTCTGCCTGAAATGATCCCAATACATCAGAACAACCATCAAGGTACCTAAGGCAGCACCAATAATTTGAGCAATAATGTAAGATAGAGCTGAACTCCAAGCAAATTTGCCAGCTACTGCCAAGCCAATTGTAACTGCTGGATTTAAGTGTGCTCCACTATGTGGGCCAGCTACAACAACACCTACATAGACAGCAAGTCCCCAACCCAATGTGATCAAAACCCAATTACCACCATTACCATTTGTTTTTGTTAATACTACATTGGCAACAACTCCTACTCCTAAGAGTATCAATAATAATGTTCCTATGATTTCTGCTATAAATGCTGACATGATTTTTTGTTTTAATTTTTAAGCGTTTTCTTCTGGTATCCATTGCTTTGATCGTTCGACTGCTTTGGACCACTGGGCTGCATACTTGCCAGCTTTTTCTTCATCCATCTCCGGATTAAATTTTTGATCAAGCCCCCATTGCTTACTGATTTCCTCAAGGCTGCTCCAATATCCAGTTGCAAGGCCGGCAAGATAGGCTGCACCTAAAGCAGTAGTCTCAAGTATGGTTGGTCTGGCAACTGTAGACCTCAACATATCTGATTGGAACTGTAAGAGCAAGTTATTAGCAACAGCTCCACCATCAACTCTGAGTTCTGATAAAGGCTTACCGGTATCAGCTTCCATTGCTTTGACAACATCGTTGACCTGATAACAAATACTTTCTATTGCTGCTCGAGTTAGGTGAGATCGATTCGTTCCTCTCGTAATTCCAATGATTGTTCCTCTAGCATAAGCATCCCAGTGAGGGGCTCCCAATCCTGTGAGTGCAGGCACAAAGTATACTCCTCCGTTATCTTCTACCTCACTGGCTATAGCCTCACTGTCAGCAGCATTGTCAAGAATACCAATTCCATCTCTCAACCATTGTATCACAGCTCCTCCCACAAAGACACTTCCCTCAAGTGCGTATTGTGTTACACCATTTACCTGCCATGCGATAGTTGAAAGTAAATTATTTTTTGAAGTAACTACTTCTTCGCCTGTGTTCATGACAAGGAAGCAGCCTGTTCCGTAGGTGTTTTTTGCCATACCTGCTTTGGTGCACATTTGTCCGAAGAGTGCAGCTTGTTGATCGCCAGCTATGCCAGAAATCGATACCTCAGCTCCTAGTATCTCTGCATCGACATGACCGTATACTTCACTGCTTGATTTTACCTCTGGTAATAATGATGAAGGAATATCCATCAGGTCTAAGAGTTCTTGATCCCAACTCAAAGTATGGATGTTGAATATCATTGTTCGACTTGCATTTGAAACATCAGTTACATGAACTTTCCCTCCAGTGAGTTTCCATACGAGCCAACAATCAATTGTGCCGAAGGCAAGCTTACCAGCATCTGCCAAAGCTCTAGCTCCCTCAACATTATCTAAGATCCACTTTATTTTTGTTCCTGAAAAATAGGCGTCAATGATCAATCCTGTTTTATTTCGGATTGTATCAGCTTTTCCTTCAGCTTTTAAGCTCTGGCAATAATCAGCCGTTCGTCTATCCTGCCATACGATTGCATGATGGATAGGTTCTCCAGTTTCTCGATTCCAAACAACTGTGGTTTCCCTTTGATTCGTAATGCCAATAGTATTTATTTGGTCTGGACTGAGACCAGAAGATTTTACGCATTCCTTTAAAACTTGTAATTGCGAATTCCAAATCTCATTGGCATCATGTTCGACCCAGCCAGGTTGAGGAAATATCTGTCTAAACTCAGCTTGAGCTAGATTTTTTATTGTACCTGCATGATCGAATATAATCGCTCGAGAGCTGGTAGTCCCTTGGTCAAGGGCAATGATGCATTGTTTAGAATCCATGTATGGTGGTTTTTAAACAATATATTATTTTAAACTTAACTGGAGGGAAACATTGAGCATATTTATTGCGATGAATCTCAAAATAAGAGCAGGGAAGATTAT
>CALHKJ010000571.1 GCA_938033975.1 uncultured Saprospiraceae bacterium
CAAATCAAAACATGGAAAGGAAGCAAGCCTGTTTTTGATAAAATTCCGACCGTTTTTCTCCTTTCTAAGTAATTATCCTCTTAAAGTCAGTCACTATCCTTCATAGTCTCATACATATTACATATTTTTGTAATATGTATACGTGCTATTTTGCATTGTTATTTAAGCAAGGGTAGTGGTCAAATTATTTATTTCATTTATTCTATTAATTTTCCTTAGCGCATCAGCTATTGGTCAATTGCCTTATGTGGTTGCCTATGAAGATATAAAGGAAGAGCTCAAAGAAATTTGGCATGACAAGCAGAGTAACAAGACCTATCTGGTTACCGTTGACAGACTCTGTATTCTTGAACCCGGTGACCTTAAATGTCGAGATTTGGGAATCGCAAAAAATATGCTGTTTCATAATCAAACCTATGATCGTTTCAACTCACATCCGATTTTCCTTGGCAACTATGGTGGCTTTTATGAAATCAAAGATGAAACGATCAAAGCATATGGCATTTCGGAAAAACATCCTAATGCAGCAATCTATAAAGACGGTGAAAATCTATGGGTAGCAGATTACAAAATATTCAAATACTCAAAAGAGGGTGTAGATACCATTCCTGTCATTATGAATAGTGAAATCCCTTTTTGGGATATTAGAAAGCAAAGCAATGGAGATCTATGGTTCGTGAACTATGCAAGCGGAGCATATAAAATAGATAATGAAAATAATAAGCTAAGAAGGATTTCTAAATTGAATGGATTGCCGACCAATAATTTGACTTCTATCCATATCAATTCCTTAGATGAAATTTATGTAGGTTACAATGGAGGTATCGCTCGAATACATAATGAAAGAAAAATTGAAACCTTTGATTTGAAAAATTATGTTTTGAATGATCCAATTAAAGAAATTGAATCTGATAATTTGGGTAACCTTTGGTTTATCACCGATAAGAAGATTGGCCGCTTAAATATTAACACAAAGGAAGTCAGTATTATACCAACAAATCAAAGTGATGATTTTGTCATTCATACCTTGGAGTATAATTCCAATAAAGATATCATGCTGATTGGTACCTCTGTGGGTCTGTATATTTCAAGTACCCAAGGTGTGTACTTTCATGGAGAAGATTTATACGCTCATGGACCTCTCTATTATTTTGGAGATGAGTTGCTTCTTTCTGGTAAGAACAAAGTTCAAAAATTCAACCTGTCAAATGGAGACTTTGGGTCTTCAGATTTCCGACCGATTCAACAAGCATTTCCTACCAGATCTGGAGACTTCTGGATAACTGATAGGAAAGATATTTTGTTACTCGACAAAAAGGCACAAGAGGTAAGTAAAAAGATCAGAAAGCCTGTTTCGACATTCAATCAGATTACTGAGATTGAAGGCGAAGTCTACTTATGCCATGATAAAGGAATTCATATTTCAAAAGATGGAAAGACTCAAGTACTTATAAAAGGGGATGAAGCATTTTACAATGTGCTGAGTTGTTATGACAGGAGGTATGCTGTAAGCGAGCAAGGAATTTACCTAATTGCCGATGGAGAATTACATCATCAAAGTGAAATTGATGGTAAGGAGAAGATGCTAAAATCAAACAAACAGTTTTTCATAGATGATGAATCGCTCCTAATTCCTTCTCAGCGTTCAATCATGAAAGTGAAGTGCACTGAAAAAGAAATTGATTTTGAATACTTTCCTTCTCTTGAAGACATTCTAGATTTTCATGTTCAAGATGAAAATATTTATATCCTACATAGTGATAGGTTGATGATGTATAAAAAGGAAGAATACTTAAAGGATCCTTACAATGCCTATTGCACAGTGCCAGTAAATGCAGATGAAGCATCCAAACTTTTTGTAGATGATCAAAATAAAATATGGTTACAGAATAAAATGGGACTAGCCTACATTAAGAAAGATCATGACAAGATTTGTAACATCCTAAAAAGCAACAATTTTGGTGAGGAGCTAGCTGAAACAACTGAGACTCAAGCTGCTATTACCAATGAAACTTCTTTCTTTGAGTCAATCAAAAAACTAAGCTGGCCAATACTTGCTTGTCTTATATTAATTCCGTTACTTTTGCTTTCATACTTCTTATTCAAAAGAAGTGAAGAAGCTATTTAGTAATGATAAAATCTGGCCTTTTATTTATTTCAATATTAATTTTCTCTCTCTTTAATGGGAGCGGATTCCATGATTTTCACCTTTCAAATTCTCAATTAAAATACAAGCAATCAAAAAATGTATTACAGTTGAGTGTCAAAATATTTATTGATGATCTAGAAACTGCATTAGCACAACGAAATGTTGAATCCTTGTATATAGGTACTGAAAAGGAATCAGAAGAATCAGCCCAATATATTGATGCTTATCTAAAAGATGTTATAATTATCAGCACATCAGATGATACACTTTCTTCTAACTTTATTGGAAAAGAATTATCAGAAGATTTATCTGCTATTTGGTGTTACCTGCAATTTGATTTAAATTCAGATTGTATGGATCTGCAAGTCACAAATTCTTTGCTCACTGAAATTTTCGATGATCAAAAAAATATCTTTTCTTTTTCTACAGAAGAGGGGAGAAAGGAGTACTTTACCTTTGATGCAAGAGACAAGGTGAAAAAATTTAACTGTGAGTAATTTCATCCAGTCCATATTTATATTTCCGATTCGTGTATATCAGAAATTCATTTCACCATTATTAGGTCCTACTTGTCGATATCATCCTTCTTGCTCACACTACATGGTTTATGCAATAAAAGAATGGGGAGTAATTAAAGGAATCTTTTTGGGCTTAAAAAGAATTGGAAGGTGTCACCCTTGGGGAGGAATGGGGCCTGACCCAGTTCCCAAAAATCCTAAAAAGAAAAATTCTAAAGTTTAATCAATTTTATAGATTCAATGTTTTTTCCGTTGAATGCTCTTAAGCTATAAATACCTGCTGGTCCTAAAATTTCTAAATCGACTACTCCAGAATTACCACTTGAATTAAATTCAGTTTTATTTCCACTCATATTATATAATTCAAATTGATATTGATCTTTTTGCCCAAGATCTATCATGAACTTTTCTGAACTTGGATTTCCAAACACCTTGAGTTTGCTAGGCACTACAGATTCAGTTGAGCTTGTCAATAAGGCAACAACAGTAAAATAATCAAAGCTAGTAGAATTTATAATTTGACCATTTCGATTTTCATGGATGGTAAATCCATAGGCAAATTGACCAATGGTCGATGGCGCACCTGATAAAGCACCTGTCTGTCCATCCATAGCCACATCTTCCCATCCAGGAAAGGGTTTGAAAAAATTTAACTCGGAAGAATTAAATCCAACTGGTTGATAAGGAGGGTAGCAAGGTCCCTGCGGACTCAAGCCACTGCAACTTTCAGCAAATCCACTAGTTATACCATCGGTTCCTCCTCCCAAAAAGCTTGGGCTAAATTGAAAACTCAACGTATCGCCATCAAGGCTCCTTACCTCTATTGGCATCTCATAAATAGCATTTGGTGCTCTTAATATGCTTGGTAGTATATCAAATTCGATACTGCTATTTTGAAGCATTTTGGCCTCATTAGTAATGGTCGTAACAAGAGATATTCCAGACTCTCCAGGATTCAAAAGATTTGTAAAAATGGGTGATCGGCAACAACGTTGATAAACAAACACATAATCTTCATCTGTTTCAAATAAATTGTAGTTCATTAGATATTCGCCGTATTCATAACTTATTTGATTTTCCTTAGCTAAATCACTCAACTCACCATGGTCAAATTCATAGGTGCCGGCAAGATCTATTCTTACATTTGCTTCATGAGTATATATACTTCCATTGAATCTAAAAACTTGAACGATAATTTCTTCGTCAAGCAGAGCAGCTCCTGAGAGTTGATCTCTTATTAGTGTAAACTTAATTTCATAATTTGATCCTGAAATATGCTTGTAGCTTGAAAAGCCAGCAACAATGTGTGTAGCTGAGCTTTCTGCCGTAGAACTTATTATCAAAAGCGCTAAGACCAATATCCTTTTAAACATACCGTTATTTTTTCTACCTGACTATTGTAAATGTTCGAGTCAGTTGTCCTATCTTATTACTGCAACGAATAAAGTACTGTCCTTGCGGCATGTCAATTAGAGAAATGTCCATATTTATTGAAGAAATTAACCCCGTCTTAACAAGATTGCCTCGATAAGAGATAATTTCATAGCTAGAACCTAATACATTTTCGGTAGCATGCAATTGTAAAAACTCATTTGCTGGATTGGGGCTAAGTGTAATGTCCTGTGTTACTATGGTAGTGGTTGTAGAAGTAGGGTTGTATTCCAAATTTGAATATTCAATAATTTGATTAGGACCCCAACCAGGATAGCCTGGACCATTGGTCGCAAAATAAATAGCTCCTGTATGTGGGTTGACACACATATCTCGTATTCTACCAAACTCTTCAAAGAATTTTTCCTCCTCTATGACTTCGGTACCATCCTCGTTAAAACTTAGGAATGAGATTCGAGGTACCTTAGGTGTTGTGAAGCCTAAGCCTCCTAAAACAGCCATCATCATTTTCCCCTTCCACTCAGGAATTGCATCATGATTGTAGTATTCCAAATCGCTCACAGCAATGCAAGGAGACCAATCTACAATTGGCTCAATGACATTGTTTGCATTACAGAAATTTGTTTCCACATTTGTATCACAATAGCCAAGTACATTTGCCCATCCATAATTTCCTCCTGCAGTTAAAATATTTAGTTCATCAGATACAGAAGTGCCGTGCTCAGAAATATATAATTGATCATTTGGCCCGTATGCGATACCTTGAGAATTTCGATGACCAAAACTGTAAATGTGACTATCAGGAAATGGATTATCTTCTGGTATACTACCATCTAAATTTATTCTAAGATACTTGCCACTGTAAGTATTCATTCTCTGTCCGTTTTGAGGAAAGTTTACATCTCCAGTTGACATAATAATTTTCTCATCTTTGGTGATAAGTATACGTGAACCATTGTGGTAGGTGAATCCTGCAATATCATCGAGAATAATTTCTTCATTCTCCAATTTTTCTCCATCCCATGTGAAACTTACTAAGCGTTCGAAAAATGATTCAGTTCCAGACTCTCCATAATTGTAGACAACAAATACTTTAGGAGTGTTTTCAAAGTCAGGATGGAAACACATGCCAAGCATACCATATTCACTACCGCCTCCTCCATCGTCATCATTTCTGACAAGGTTTCTGTAATCCAAAATTTCTTGTGTATTTCCTGAGTTGGGATCTGTTCGGAATATCATCCCATTTCTTTGAGTAAACCAAAGATGATCATCAGGTCCCCATTTTAATTCCCATGGGATTTGAACTCCTGTTACAAGTTCTTTTTTTGTGAGAGTGGTATTTTCTAGTTGAAGGGTTTCTTGACTTGAAAGAATGCTGACCATCATTGTCAGCATTCCTACAAGCATTATTCTATTTTGTATCATTCACGATGAACTTCTTAATAAATTGTTTCTCTTTTCCGGTAACGATGACAAAATACATTCCTTCCTCCCAATCTTTTACATTTATGGTTGAATTTTTTGATTTAGTGTCTTCGCTATATACTAATTTACCGTCAGCTGAATAGCAACTTATATTTTGAGCTCTAAATGAATTATTATTGATAGCTACATTTACAATAGACGAACTTGGGTTAGGGTAGACGTCCATTGAAACATCATTCACGATTTGCTCCAATGATGAATAAAGTGTTTCGAAACATTCTTGACCCTTACCAACTGCTACCTTGTGTATGTTTGTTCCAACCAAAATTGGATCTTCAGAGATACATATCATTGTATCACTTGGTGTGATTTTTATTTTTAGAAAACCTTGCTCAAGTTCAGATCTGTCTAGGTAATTATTTTCAATAGGAATACCGATTATCTTACCTGTTTCAGAATTAAATTTAATGTCAAATAATTGATCGACAACATTTGTGTTTTCATATACATCATTGATAGTTGCTCCTTCAAGCGTAAACTCAAAAGCCATAAGGCCATCGTATGGATTTGTGATGTCTACATAGACATAGTCCGGATCTAATGCAGCATCATACTTCGCACTAAAATGCATTGAATCAATAAAGTTATAGACCCCAGCAGGGAAATAACAATGATCATGCGCTGCACTTCCACCTTCATGTTCATGTGCCAAACCATTGACAACACAATCATGTAGTAAGGCAGCATCATAAATATCTAATTTTTCATCATTGAATAAATCATTACAAGCTGATGCTGCTTGATTGTCTAGAATGTCATCAAGATATGTTTGAATGTCCATCTGATCAAAGACTTGATCCATGTTGCGATCACCTCTAAGTCTTGTTCCTCCGCAGACTCCCTCACAATCTCTCAATGCTCTACCGTATATATCTCCATTACAATCTGTATATGGATCACACTCGCCATCTTTTGTGATGGCAATAGTTCCTGAAGATCTATCTATATTTATACAAACTTGAGCGTGATTGTTTAATGTATCTTTTTCAGCTCGCCCTAATGCATCTCTAGCCAAATCAACATTGACAATTGCTACAAATACATAATCACCATCTGGGACATCTGTAATATCCAACCATTGGCATTTCAAACCTGAATCATATTCATCAGCACATCCTGCAGTAATTCCCATGTAATTACATGAATATTTTGACATCATGGGTTGTGGACAATCTAAATCCAGTACACAAAAGCCATTTTTATAACCAATTGGAATATGTTGACCATGAATATCGTATAAGCTGTATTGAGCATAGCCATCATAGTGATAGTGACCATGACAATTATCATAAGTAAACTGATCAAGCTGATCTTGCGGGGCACCTATGAAATAATCTTGTGTTCCAACGTTTTCAATTCTTGTAGAAAATCTAACAATATCTCTTCTACCAACACCTCTCAAACAGCCTTCTTCAATCAAACATTCATCATCATTGTCGATTACAGTTAAATACATCGAACTTGAAAGAACAAATGGATTTAATCTTAAGTCTGGTCCTTCTGGACAATTAGGGTCTTCGAAAGAAATACATGAACCATCATCTACAGTCGCAAGTGGATTATAATTGCATGATTCAATATCAGTACATCCTTGTATCGGGCCTAAGTATGATATGTTTATATTGGTCTCCGGTCCACAATCACCTTCTCTCGTTACCCTCACGTAATAATCTAAGTCCTTATTTAGGTTACTTACTACACTAGCTAGCTCACCACATTGATCATTAAAATCATTAAAGAATATTGTACCCTCAACAGAATTTTGAACATCAATTGGACATCCTAAATAAACATAAATGGTCGTATTACAATCAGGAGTAGCATTGTCACATGTTGAGATTTCATAACGCCCAACTTCTTCAACATTTAGTATGTACCAATTACCTGGAAGAATTCCCGTAAATGAAAAGTCTTCTATTACCGCAGCATTATCACAATCAAAACCATCAGGACAATTGAAATACTTTGATGTAGAAAAATCAAAATTCTTAAAATATTCAACTTCTTCGCCATCCACAAGTAGTCTTGCATAACCCGCTACAGTCAAACCATCTCCATAAGAATCACGAATTACAAATTGTAGACAATCGCTTTTCTCAAAGCAAAAATCAAATTCATAAAAAGTTTCGTTTACTAAGTCTGGGTTTGTAAATAGGGTATCACCTTCAAGATTAAGTATAGCAAAGGATGTTTCGTAAGCATACAAATCAGTTAGTATTTCGATCTTCACAGAAGATTGACTACTACTACAATCCTGCGCATAGCTAAGATTGGCAAAGGAGAATAAAACTAGCATGATAGCTAGTATTGGATTTTTGTACATTGTAATTACTTTTTCTATCTACACTGTATATGCAAAATTTACGCTAGGGTAAATTTTTGAGTGACAGATAGTTGACGAATGGGTGTTGTCATTTAAAAGTTATTTGCAATTTAGGCATTTAGGAAATCACATTTATGTTATAAATGTAAAATAGCTTACATTAACACTATAGCAATCCTAAATTTGTTGAAGAATTGTCAGCTGAGACCGGTATGTTTCGGCGACATTTTTATTATTGAACACATCTGAAGTATCTCCATAATTAATTAATCGCTGATTTACCAATATGACCTTGTCAAAGTATTCCTCAATGGTTGATAGGTCATGATGAACTACCAATAGGGTTTTCTTTTCGTCTGCCAATTTCCGCATAATGTCAATAATCTTATTCTCAGTAGTAATGTCAATTCCAACAAAAGGTTCGTCAAAGAAGAAGAGTTCTGCCTGTTGTGTCAACGCTCTTGCAATAAAAACCCTTTGTTGTTGCCCTCCAGATAATGCTCCAATCTGCCTATCCCACAAGTCTTCAATGCCCATTTCTTTCATGGCATTATTGGCTATGTCATAATCCTCAGAGTTTAGTCTGGAGAATAAGCTTTTGAATGGATATCTGCCCATCAGAACAATGTCCTTCACAGTGGCAGGAAAACGCCAATCTATTTCATCTTTCTGCGGTACATAAGCAATCCTCTTTCTTACCTTTTCTATAGGACTTCCAAATACTTTTATTGTTCCTGAGTTGTATTCAATTAAACCAAGAATTGATTTAAATAAGGTTGACTTCCCGGCACCGTTAGGGCCGATTACACCATAGACATGACCAGGTGCCACATCCATATGAATATTGGTAAGCACTCTCTTATTTCCATAGTTAACTGAGAGGCCATCTATTTCTATAACATACTTCTCAGGCATCAATTTTTCAATTTTATGATGGCAAAAATGATTAATAATAAAAATACCAAGCCAAGGGATAAGATGCCAATAATATTAGATTCACTATCACTACTAATTTTGGTTTCTGACATTTTATTTTGAGACAGAGCGCCTACGATAACATCTGTATTGCTTTTAATCATTCCAATATAGGTGCCTGCTTCAGTTCCAGGCTTTCCTAAGGAGTCAGCAAACAATTCACCACCTACGGGCACACCGTTATCTTCAGAAAGTCGTTTAATCATTTTTGGGTTGATGGTACTTTCGATAAAAATTGCAGGTACATTTCTCTCTTTGATAACCTTGCTGACTCGAATAACATCCGAACTTCTCGCTTCAGCTTCAGTTGAGAT
>CALHKJ010000572.1 GCA_938033975.1 uncultured Saprospiraceae bacterium
TGGGGTTGCAACCCATGCTTAGATAGGTTGCCCGTCAGGGGCCGCATAAAATAGTTGTCGGTGAAAGCCTAGAATTATAAAAATCAATAAAGCAGTTATTGGCAACATCAATTTCCACAAGCCCTGAAGGGGCGAGATATATTAGCATGGGGTGTAAACCCCATGCATTGAATACAAAAACCATAAGCCCTACAGGGGCGGCATAAAATAGTATTAGTTGAAAAAACTAATGATTATAAAAACAACTAAGGCAGTTATTAGCAAAATCAATTACCACGAACTTTGAAGGGTGATATTTTTTAGCATGGGATCCAAGCCCATACTATGAAATACAAAAATGCACGAGCACTGCAGGAGTGGCATAAAATAGTAATAGGTGAAAACCGATTGATTTTTGTACTTCCGGTTCAGTTATTGATTAAGACATGTATTAGACTGTTTTAAAGCTAAACTTATCTTATTTTGTGGTGTCTAAACCAAATGGCAATGCAAGAATATAAGGTGTACCAACCTAAAAATAAAGTAAGGATTCTAACAGCAGCTTCCTTATTTGATGGTCATGACGCGGCCATTAATATTATGCGTCGAATCATGCAGAGAAGTGGAGCAGAAATAATCCATTTAGGTCACAATCGATCTGCACAAGAAATTGTAAGAACAGCCATACAAGAAGATACACAAGCCATCGCTCTTACCTCTTACCAAGGAGGACACAATGAGTTTTTCAAATACATACATGATTTATTAAAGGAACAAGGCGCAGGCCACATCAAACTTTTTGGCGGTGGTGGTGGCACTATCCTACCTGAGGAGATTCAAGATTTAGAATCCTATGGTATTTCTAAAATTTATTCGCCAGATGATGGTCGGAAAATGGGTTTGCAAGGAATGATCAATGACCTGTTAGAAAAAAGTGATTATGCTATTGGAGAGAAGTTGGATATTGATATCGAAGAACTTGAGAAAGGAAAAATTACGACTATAGCTAGACTCATTTCCGCAGCTGAAAATTTCTCATCGGAGCACGAGGCCCTATTTACGGAAGTAGAAAAAAGAGCAGCAAAAAGTACCACACCTATCTTAGGAATTACGGGAACAGGAGGGGCAGGAAAATCCTCCATGGTCGACGAATTGGTAAGAAGATTCATTTTAGATTTTCCCGAAAAAAGAATTGCGATCATATCTGTTGATCCATCCAAAAGAAAAACAGGAGGAGCATTGTTAGGAGATAGAATTAGAATGAATTCCATCAATACGGATCAGGTCTATATGCGTTCTCTTGCAACCAGACAATCTAATTTAGCTTTATCCAAGTATATCAAAACTGCTTTGGATATCATCAAGGTGGCAGGCTTTGACATGATCATTTTGGAGACATCTGGAATAGGTCAATCTGACACTGAAATCGTAGATCACTCAGATACCAGCATGTATGTAATGACTCCAGAGTACGGAGCAGCTACTCAGTTGGAGAAAATCGACATGTTGGATTTTGCGGATGTGATTGCCATCAATAAATTTGATAAAAAAGGTGCATTGGATGCATTGCGAGATGTCAAAAAACAATTTAGAAGAAATCATAACGATTGGGAAATTGAAGAAAAGGACATCCCAGTGTTTGGTACCATTGCATCCCAATTTAATGATCCAGGAACCAATGAGTTGTACAAAAAATTGATTGAGGTCGTCAACGATAAAACGAAGGCAAATCTAAAATCAAACTTGAATCTAAAAACGGGAGATAGTGAAAAAATTTATATCATCCCACCAAAAAGAGTTAGATACTTATCTGAAATTGCAGAAAACAACAAACGCTTTGACGAGCATGTTGAAGAACAAGCAAAGATTGCTTCCAAGTTATACGCACTAGACAAAGTCATCAAAGAAGTAACTCTACAAGATGTAACCGAGCTAAAAAAGCAATCAGAAGAATTGTGGAAACATATGGATGCTGGAAGTATTGCTGTGCTAGAAAAGTGGGAAGAAAAAAAGCAGAAATACAAAGACAAAATATTTAAGTTTCAGGTAAGAGATAAGGTAATTGAAATACCAACTCACACAAAATCATTGAGCCAACAATACATTCCAAAAGTAGCTTTACCGAAGTACCACGATTGGGGAGACATCCTACGTTGGAGTTTTCAAGAAAACGTACCTGGTGAGTTTCCATTTACTGCTGGCGTCTATCCTTTCAAAAGAAAAGGAGAAGACCCAACTAGAATGTTTGCCGGCGAAGGAGGTCCAGAGCGAACCAACAAAAGGTTTCATTATGTTTCTTTGGACATGCCTGCCAAAAGATTGTCAACCGCTTTTGATTCTGTAACACTGTATGGAGAGGATCCAGATCACAGACCAGACATCTATGGAAAGATTGGAAACTCTGGTGTAAGTATTTGTTGCCTTGATGATGCAAAAAGATTGTATTCAGGGTTTGACCTTTGTGATCCTGCAACTTCTGTGTCGATGACCATCAATGGACCAGCAGCGACAATTTGTGCCTTCTTTATGAATGCGGCGATTGATCAGCAGTGTGAAAAATATATCGTGGAACATGGCTTGGAGTCAAAAGTGGAAGCTTGTTTAAAAGCAAAATACGAGGACAAAGGATTTAAGCGACCAGTCTACTTTGGTGAATTACCAAAAGGAAATGATGGTTTGGGCTTGATGCTATTGGGAATCACAGGTGATGAGGTATTAGAGCCAGCTGCATACAATGAGATGAAGGCAAAGGCCTTGAATTCGGTAAGAGGGACTGTGCAAGCTGATATTCTTAAGGAAGATCAAGCACAGAATACCTGCATCTTTTCAACAGAGTTTTCTTTGAAACTGATGGGAGATATGCAAGAGCATTTTATCAGCAACAAGGTTAGAAACTTTTATTCAGTTTCTATCTCTGGATATCATATTGCAGAGGCCGGTGCAAATCCAATCACACAATTGGCATTCACCTTAGCCAATGGATTCACTTTTGTGGAATATTACTTATTCAGAGGAATGGACATCAATGCATTTGCTCCAAACCTTTCGTTCTTTTTCTCGAACGGAATAGATCCAGAATATGCTGTGATTGGAAGAGTCGCAAGAAAAATCTGGTCAAAGGCAATGAAAGAAAAATACAATGCGAATGACCGATCGCA
>CALHKJ010000573.1 GCA_938033975.1 uncultured Saprospiraceae bacterium
GTTTGGATAGTCATGTGTAGACATCCAGCGATGTTCGCTCCTTTTAATGGTTGTGAATCGCCGTACTCCTCTCTCAATGACATTAAACCTGGCATTTCTGCCTCTGCCAATGTTATTTCTTTTCTACCCCATGATGCAAGACTTATGTCTTTTACTTTGTAGTTTGTATCTGTAGATATCATTAAAAAATTTTTTGCAAAGATATAAATTAAAGTGCTGTTATGTTGATTTTTGCTAGATCAAAAACATAATTAATTATTCTTGAAATAAAGGAAGAATCCGAGCAAGATTAAAGTAACAAACATAACTATAACAGCTGTTCCAGACCAATCAAAGGGTTTCTCTTCCATCTCACTTTATTAAACTACAGTATCCAAATATTGTTTAGATCTTAACCAATCAATTTCAAGGCACGCCAACTAGAATCAAAGCTGTTCTTTTTTACCATTTCACATATTTCAAATTAACTCATAACTTAACATACATCTCATTGACCAGATCTAGCATTCTTGAGTTCTATCAACTTATAAAATAGAATGATCATTGCCATGAGTCCAGTAAATAAATTGGCCAAAATGATAGGCATAGATTTGATTTTCAATCCATATATAAACCAAAGGATTAAGCCCAAGATAAAAAACACATACATATACAATGAAATGCCAGAGGTGTCTCTTGTTTTCACAGTTTTAATGACTTGAGGTAAAAATGAAACTGTGGTGAGTGTTGCTGCAATGTAACCTAAGTGTTCTATAGTCATAGTTATAATCCTTGAAAGTCAGTCTATCTTTTACAAGATATTAAAAACAATCCCAAACTGATATATTTATATTTGATGCATGAAGTATATTCTAACAACATTTTTAGTTTGTCTCACTTTTCAGTTATCATCGCAAGAAGATATTATAGGAAGTTATTCCAATCATAAATTTAAAGTTGATGATTACATCTACATGGCGAATGACACCATCGTTATCTCTTCAACAGAAGCATATCAATTAGAGAAATGTAATATTGAAATTAGCGAAACTTCTTTTATTATTGATGATGGCGGAATGGGATTTAAATCCAAAAAAGTGATTTCAAATTCTACAGGCTTAGAAGATAAGATGATCCATTCAATCATTGGGCCTTATGGAGATCAATGGAATGTGCTCAAGGCAAATATTAATGAGGAATCCATAATTGCGATTTTTCATGCACGACAAAAGATGCAGCCTGTTTTGAATTATTCAATTTACTCAACATTCAAAATCAGCGAAGAAGAATTGCATAATGTGCTTTTATCCTATCTAGAAATTGAAAGAAAAAGCATTCATGAATATCATTTAATTGGTGTAGACAAGTATGAGATTGGAGAAATCCAAGAGATAAAATCCTTTGTTAAAAGGTCAATGATAATTAAATAAAAAAAGGAACTAAAGATTTAAAATCTAAAGTTCCTTCATAGTATATATTAATTAAAATCATAAACGGCTGCAAGTACAAATGAACTGAGCGAGTTGGTGAATTCTGACCCGTCGGGAACAATGTCACTTGAGAAAGCATCAAGTCTTACCTCAGGTATGAAAGTTAAATTTCCCACAGTGTAATTTGCGGAAAGCGTAACATTAAAAACACTCTCATCTACTCCATCCAATACACCAATACCCATATCTGTAAAATTTTCAGCTCTAATTCCTAATTTCAATGTTTCAGAAGTAGCTACCTGAAAGTACGCTGCCACCCCATAAAAGTTATCAACAGCAGTGGTTGCATTTACGCCAACATATACCTTTTCCGTCACATCATATCCAGCAGTCAGGTCAAGCTGTGTATAACCGTCAGCAAATAATCCGTTTAACCAAACTCCTAATCCACCATTTTCATAGCCTAATTGTAATCCACCTGCATAATCAGCAGAAACTACACCAAGACTATCAACTACACCTGGATTATATTCTGTAGCGTCAGTTGGATTAAAAATTCCTGCCATTGCACTAAAGCCTTTTCCTAATGATAAATCAGCTTTCAAACCAGTATGAGAGAATGGACCATAAGAAAACATATATGAAGTTGAATAATTAAAATTTCCTGTTGGAGATATTACTTCATATCCCAAGAAGGTATTGAAATTTCCTAAAGTAAATTTTAGCGATTCGGTCGGAGCCCAATAGACGTATAATTGATTGATGATACTACTACTATTGCTAAGCCCCTCCATGACCGGCCTTAATGTCCCTGAAAGAAAAGTTGCATCTTCACCACGAGGACCAAATACCAAGTCCGCTGTAAATCCAAACTTCTCTCCTTCATGAGCAACAACTCCATTGATCATTCCTAATGCAAAGCCAGGAAGGTTTGCAAATGAGGTAGGCGGAGCATTGTTATAATCGGTACCGAGATTCGCTCTAAAATAAGTATCTACTGAACCACTGAATACCAAGCTAGGTTTTTCTTCTTCAGCTACTTCAGATTCCTGAGCCCAAATGCATTGAATAGAAAACATTAGTAGTAATGTAAAAATGGTCTTTTTCATTTTCTTAAATTTTAATTTTTGTACTAGACCATTATCAAAAAATTACTAATTTGATAAAACTATGGAGATAACGGTCTAGAAATAGATGGTTATTATTCTTGCCCTTGACTGCAATCAAGGGCATTTTTATAAGTTTTGTAATTATGAATAAGCAACTGATTGATGTTCTCCTATGTCCAAACCAGTTACTTCTTCTTCTTTATCAACTCTTATTCCGACTGTTGCTTTAAGTATAAAGAAAACTAAGAAAGCAAATGCAAAAGTGAATACTCCAATAGCTGCAATTCCTAATAACTGCACACCAAGAGTACCAACACCTTCATCATAGTTTCCAAATAAAGCTACAGCTATGGTTCCCCAAATTCCGCACACCAAGTGTACAGAAGTTGCTCCAACCGGATCGTCAATCTTAATCTTATCAAAAAATGAAACAGAAACTGGTATGATAGCTCCTGCAATCAAACCGATGATCAATGCACTCACAGCTGATACTCCATCTGCAGAAGCAGTAATACCTACTAATCCTCCAAGAATACCATTCAGAACCATACCTAAATCGAATGATCCATATACAAGTTTTGAAACCAAAAATGCTCCTATTCCTCCAGCTGCTGCTGCTAAACTTGTGGTTACAAAAACCAATGAAACCAATCCTGGATCAGCTGAAAGCACTGAACCACCATTGAATCCAAACCATCCAAACCAAAGAAGAAAAACTCCTACTGCTGCTAATGGCATACTGTGTCCTGGAATCGGCTTAATTCCTTTTTCTGTGTATTTTCCAAGTCTTGGTCCAAGTAAGATGGCTCCGGCTAGTGCGCCCCATCCTCCTACTGAATGAACAATGGTTGATCCTGCAAAATCATAAAAACCTTTTGCATCTAACCAACCTGCACCCCACTTCCAATAACCTGTTATTGGGTAAGAAATGGTTACAAATAACAAACAGAATATTAGAAAAGGTACCAATTTGATTCTTTCTGCAACTGCACCTGAAACAATGGTACAACATGTAGCAGCAAACATTCCTTGAAATATAAAATCTGTGTAATAGGTATATCCTCCATCTGCATAGTCAATAAGACCTGCTGCTCCCTCAGGATTGGTTAGTCCAAAACCTGCGAAGGCAAAATATCCTCCATCAACACCTGGATACATCAAATTAAAACCTACAAAATAGTAGGTCAATAATCCAATACATACAATCATAACATTCTTAAATAGAATGTTGACAACATTTTTTCTTTGTACAAAGCCTGACTCTAATGTGGCAAAACCTAGGTGCATTATAAACACCAATACTGTAGCAACCAACATCCAAACGTTGTTGGCTACAAATTTGGCATCATTTGCCGCAGCCAATGCCTCTTGAGCTAAAGTTAGTGACTCATTCATCTTATTTATCCTTAATTTTTTCGTTAATTATTTTATGAATTGATGGCGTCTTTACCGGTATTCCCAGTTCTGATATTGATTGTCTTTTCAACATCACTTACGTAGACAAGACCATCTCCTTTCTCCCCTGTCTTTGCAGAAGATTCTATAGCCTCAATGGCTAAGTCAACAAACTCTTCGCTGACAAGAATTTCAATTTTTATTCTGGCGATGTATCCTACATCGTAAATCGTTCCTCGATATGATCTACTGGAACCTTTTTGGTGACCGTAGCCTTTGACTTCAAAAAAGGTGAAGAAATTAATCTCTTTCTCCGCCAAGGCTTCTTTTACATCCTCGAATTTGGAGGCGCGCACTATGGCTTCTATTTTTTTCATTTTGTTGGAATTGAATTAATCATTTAATGGTATAGCAAGAATAGACAAGGTGAATTCTAAATTTTGAGTATTTTAGACAAGATTTGTTATGCTTTAACTCATGATAAATATTTTAACTAACTGATTATCAATAACTTGATACTATTTTTTTGTTATGCCTATCTCACACTCAATTCAAGTACACAATCTAATTAAGTCTCTAACAAAGGCTGAAAAGAGGAATTTTAGGATTTATGCTAAGCGAATCCAACAGAATGAAGATTTGATGTTTTTGAAGCTTTTTGATTTGATGGATAAACAAAAAGAGTTGAACGAAACTG
>CALHKJ010000574.1 GCA_938033975.1 uncultured Saprospiraceae bacterium
TACATATTGAATGTCTTAGCAGGGAAGGAATTTGATTGGGGAAAGAACAAGCAACATAGACTAAGCTTTGATACCAAGCTAACTACTGCAGGAGGTAAGTACTATACACCTGTTGATTTGGAAGCTTCAAGAATCAATGAAATTCAAGTATTTGACCTGAGCAATCCGTTTGGTGAGCGATTTGATCCTTACTTTAGGTGGGATGTGAAGTTTGGAGTGAAGTTAAATAATACCAAGCGTCAGTTTTCTCAAGGTTTATATTTTGATATTCAGAATGTAACAAACAATGATAATATCTTTAGAAAGAATTACAATAGGGCGACTAACTCAGTAAATAATGTATATCAGATAGGATTCTTTCCTAACTTCATGTATAAAATAGAGTTTTAGAATTGACAAAGGCAGAAAAATATTTAGGATTCAATGATTTGTGGTTGATAATCACAGGTGTGCCTATCATCTCAATCATTGTATTCCTAATGATCTTTGGCCCAGAACAACTTTTAGAATTTGATTTTCCCTGCATATTTATCAGTGTTTTATATACACTTACCTATTGGGTTCTAGTTCGTCAGTTTTTAATCATTTATCACAAAAAGTACAGCGATTATTCTTTTGATTCTAAGCGTTTATTTTTTGTCATTTTTTGGATGCTTATCATTTACTTTTCAGTAAAATTTGTTTTAGGTACTGTATTGCATTTCGTTTTTACAGACATACATGATAGTTTAGCTGAAGGTAGATTGACAGAAATTCTGACGACTGGATTATTGTTGACTGGAATGTTTTTTCTATACGAAGGAATCTATTATTTCAATAAATCTAAACTGATAGAAATCGAAAAGAATAAGCTTGAACGAATTACAGCGGAGCAAAGACTAAGTACGCTTAAAAATCAGGTCAATCCGCATTTTCTTTTCAATAGTCTGAACACGTTGGTAACAATTATTCCGGATGAGCCAGAGCTTGCTATTAAATTTGTACAGGAGCTATCAAAGTCTTATAGGAAGATTTTAGAAGTGAGGGATGAAAAATTAATTACACTTGAAAAAGAATTGGAATCTCTTGATTCGTATATCTATTTGTTGAAGACAAGATTTCATAACAAGCTGAATATTGAAAACAGTTTAGAGAAAAATGTTTTGAACCAATTTATATTACCCTTGTCCTTACAAATTTTAATCGAAAATGCAGTAAAGCATAACATCACTTCCTCAAAAAAGCCGTTGATGATTAAAATTTATAATCAAGATGGATATGTTGTGGTTGAGAATAATCTTCAGAGGAAAGATCAAAATTATGGTTCTACCAAATTAGGGCTTGCCAATATAAAGTCTAGGTATCAATTATTGATCAACAAAAATATTATAGTAGAAGAATCAAAGGAAAGCTTTAAGGTAAAATTGCCAATCATTAAAAACAATGCAGATGAAAATTCTAATCATTGAAGATGAGCACTTTGCGGCTAAAAGATTAAAGACCTTGATTGAGGATAGAATTTCAGGAGCGGAAATTCTTGATGAGATTGATTCTGTTGAAGATAGTGTAAGTTGGTTTAACAACAATCCATGTCCCAGTTTGGTATTTATGGATATTCAATTGGCAGATGGATTAAGCTTTCAGATATTTGAAAAAACAAAGGTGGAATGTCCAGTCATTTTCACAACTGCTTATGATGAATATGCATTAGATGCTTTCAAGGTAAATAGTATTGATTACTTATTGAAGCCAATCGAGCTAGAAGCTTTTACAAGAGCCATTAGGAAATTCGAACAATATTATCAGAATGATCTGAATGGTATCAATTGGAAAAATATTACCGATGAAATATTTTCAAGTAAGACGAAACACAAACAACGCTTTTTAATTAAAACTGGTCAAACTTATTCTTATCTGAATGTAAATGATATCAACTTAATATTCTCTGAAGATGGGATGACATTTGCCTTAAAGGCAAATAATAAAAAAGTGATTATAGATAAAACTATGGATCAACTGGAAAGCCTTATCAGTCCAGAGGATTTTTTTAGGATCAATCGTAAGTATATTGTGCCTATTACAAGTATTAATAAAATTCATCCTTATTTTAACTCTCGATTGAAATTGGAATTAAATTATGATCTTGAAGATGAATTGGTAGTTAGTAGGGAGAAGGTCAGTGGATTTAAGAAATGGGTGGACAGCTGAGTTATTGACCTCAGAGGTCAGACTTCAGATGTCAGAGGTCTTAGTCTAAGACTAGTCTATTGAAGATTGGCGAAATCTAAAGTCGGATTTTGTGAATAATTATTAAAAACTATTTATGCAAACAATTACATTTCTGACTTTTGTTGGAGAGCAATGTGGGAAGGCTGAGGAAGCCATTAATTTTTATACCTCCATTTTTCCTAAATCTGAAATCAAAAGTATCATCAGATATTCTGAGGGGGAACCTGGAGGGACTCCTGAATTAATTAAGTTTGGAGTCTTTGTTTTGAATGGGGTGGAGTATAGGGTGTCTGAAAGTAATTATAATCACAAATGGTCATTCACTCCAGGTGTATCGATATTTGTTGAATGCGATACAGAATCTCAGATAGAAAACTTGTTTGAGCAACTTTCAGTAGATGGGGGAAAAGTGATGATTCCACTTGATAGTTATGATGGAGAGAACTATGGATATGAGAATAGGTTTGGTTGGTGTGAGGATAAATATGGTATATCTTGGCAACTGAACCTTTTTAAATGAAAATGAAAATGAAAATGAAAATGAAAATGAAAATGAAAATGTCTGCGCTTAAGCAAGGGGTAGATTGCTCAACTACGTATTCTACTTCGTTGAGCGGGGGGGAAATAAAGTGAAAAATGATTGATTGGGATAAAGCTATCATATTAGAAGGAGAGAAAGTCAAGTTAGTGCCGCTAGCTCTTGAACATAGAGAAGCATTATTGAATGCAGCAACAGATGGGAAGTTGTGGGAATTGTGGTTTACTTCAGTGCCATCAGAAGATACGATTGATAAATATCTTGAGACTGCGTTGAATCAACAGGAAAATAAATCCTCCTTAGCTTTTACGATATTGGATAAAAAGACAAACAGTGTTGTTGGTTCGACGAGGTATTGTAATATTGAAATTTCAAATCGGCGACTTGAGATAGGTTATACTTGGTATGCAAAATCTGCTCAGAGAACTGGGATAAATACAGAGTGTAAATATTTACTTTTAAAGAATGCTTTTGAAAATTATAAAGCCATTGCTGTAGAATTCAGAACGCATTGGCAGAATCATAAATCAAGGAACGCAATTTTAAGACTTGGTGCTAAGCAAGATGGAATATTAAGAAATCATCGGATTCTTGGAGATGGAAGTTTGAGAGATACAGTTGTCTATTCAATCATAAAATCGGAATGGAAGACTGTTGAGAGGTCTCTGAAGTATGAGATGATTAGGTATAAATGAAAATTAAAATGCCCGTCTGCGTAGTTTACTTCGTTAGTTAGGGGAAATGAAATATAGATGGAGATAAAAATTGAGCATCTGGCCATTTGGGTTGAAGACCTGGAAGCAATGAAAATGTTTTATGAAAAGTATTTTGCTGGAAGGGCGGGAGAGAAGTATCACAATGAAAAGAAGAATTTTACTTCTTATTTTATTGAATTTGATGGTGGGTGTAGGTTGGAAATTATGAACAGACCTAATATCCCTAAAAACTTAAATAGCACAATCTCAGAGTATATCGGGATTATTCATTTTGCTATTTCTGTAGGAAGCAAAAGTGAAGTGGATAAATTGACCAATCAGTTAAGAAATGATGGATTTACTGTAGTTGGGGAACCCAGAACAACAGGAGATTGTTATTATGAAAGTGTAGTATTGGATCCTGAGAATAATAGAATTGAGATTACAGTTTAACAATATAATAAATCAAAATAGACAAAAACTAAATCCATGTTTAAAGGAAAATTGATTGAAGATCAAAGTTATTACAAGCTAAAAAAACGAGTCGCTTTGTATTCGCTGCTGCCGTTTGCCATTTTGGTGAATTTTAATTCTATGCCAATTTGGTTAAGTGTAGGAGGCCTGTTGCTTTTTGTTGTTGTTGTCTATCTATCTTATAAAACTCAAAAAGAGATATCAAAGGTTGCCAATAAAAATATTCATATAAATGAAAATGAGATTAATATTTTGGATTCAAAAGGAACTCATTTGGAGACGACCAAACTTAATCTCACTGATATTATCAAGCTG
>CALHKJ010000575.1 GCA_938033975.1 uncultured Saprospiraceae bacterium
TTAATAGTGTCTCAGGATAAAGAAAAATACGATCGAATATTCAATGAGGAGTTCCTTCCTCACATTGATGCCCTAAAAACCTTTGCGTTTCACCTCTCTTACAATGAAGAAGATGCCAACGATCTTGTACAAGAAACGTACATGAAGGCGCACCGTTTCATTTTTAAGTACCATGAGGGAACTAATGCAAAAGCATGGTTGTTTAAAATCCTGAAGAATGCGTACATCAATGAATACAGGAAGAAATCCAAAAGACCAACTCAGGTTGAACTGGAGGATTACCTGAATTACAGTGAAGAAGCAGAAGATAGAGGCTCGGGATATTTAGATTTAAGAGCTGAAATCTTTGACAACATGATGGGAGACGAGGTGACAATTTCCATAAATGCGCTCCCGATAGATTTTAGAACAGTTATACTCTTGTGTGATATCGAAGGTTTTACCTACGAAGAAATCTCCAAGATTATAGACGTACCGATAGGTACAGTACGATCAAGACTATTCAGAGCACGTAATATGCTGAAAGACAAACTTCAGAAATATGCGGAGTCGCTCGGATATACGGACAAAAGAGGGGATAAAAAAACCAAAGGATCTAACTCCGAAGAAGAGTAGATCATTTTTCATTTTGCATGATTTTTTAAGATCTTACAAAGACCACAGCTATGGACAATAACATTCACGACAGAATTACATTGTTTTTTGATAACGCGCTTAACGATGCTGACAAAAAAGATGTCTTAAATCAAGTAAACAACGATCCAGCTTTTTCTCAGATGTTCCAAAAGGAACAACATATGAGAGAAATAATTAAATCTAAGGTAAAGCGACCTTCGGCCAACTCTGATCTTATTGCTTCTATTAAGAATAGAATCAATATTGAGTAGAATTAGCTTTTTTTACTTCTAATAAATTCGGTGCTGAAATTTCGGCGCCAGTGTTACTCTATACCTTAACTATATCATATTAGCTATCAGCTAATATCACTCACTTTACCTTGCCCAATTTTGTCAAAATCTCTCAGGGCATTTATTAATTTGAACGAAGTATATTTTTTAAGATCTTCTACCCCAATCTTTGTTTCAACGATTTTTCCTTCTTTAATTAACCTTGCTCTAGCTGTCCCTTCTAACAAAGGAGAATCTGGCGTATACCAGGCTGTACCATCATAAAAAACAATGTTTGAGTATGAACTATCAGTGATCAAACCATTTCTTACGATCAAGATATCATCACTTGTATCACGAAGCTTAAACAACTCATTGAGACTATTTCGATCTTGGTACTTTAGATGGTAATCTAGCTTATCGCCATCAAGCATTTTTAAACTGCGGATAGGTTTTAATTGATAATTTTGAATTTCCACCTTAGTACCAACTTCATTGTAAGAAATTCTTAATTTAAAAACTCCCTTTCTGTGTTCTCTTTGAAGAAAAACATGATCTAACAAATCATAGCTTGGCTTAGCCCCATAATAAGCATTGTAGCTTTTCAAAAATCTTTTTTGATGCCAAGATGGGTTTTGTACAAATCCATTTACTAAGGCTAATGATTCAAACAGTGGGTACATATACTTTTTGAATAAGTTCTTTATATTCTTCCTGTGCTTGACTCAAGGAGGTGATGCCACCACCACTTTTAAAATACATTTTCTCACCTTGTTGTTCTATAAATCTAATCGCCACACCTGAGTCCAAATTCTTTCCATCAAAAATACCAAAGATACCGGTGTAATAACCACGTTCAACAATTTCGTTTTCTTTGATAATCTCCAGGGTTTTGTTTTTAGGTGCACCGCTGATGGATCCTGCAGGGAGCATTCTTAACAGCAAATCACCTAAATGATCTCTCCAGTTTTCTGCAAGTTGGCCTTTGATCTCAGAGCTAGTCTGTAAGATTTCATTTTTATGAGTTTTGATTTTTTGGACAAATCTATATTTAGAAACTTTCACTTTCTTGGCGATCATTGAAAGATCGTTTCTCATTAAATCAATAATAATATTATGCTCAGCATGCTCCTTTTTATTTGCTAGTAATTTTTCTTCTGCGTTTTCAATATTTGCATCTATTGTCCCTTTCATTGGATAGGTGAAAATCTCATTACCATCAATTCTGATAAAGCACTCAGGAGAGAAAATCACAAATTCATTTTCCTTCATTAATTTATATGGAGCCTTTGCACTTTCAAATATTTGAGCAAGACTTGCATTGCTTTCAATGTATGTTGGAAAAGTTAGATTGAGTAGATAAGAGTTTCCTTCGTTGATTTCTTTAAGGACCTTGTTAAATCGCTCTGTATAAAGACTTTCTTCAATAGGAAAATAATTAATTTTTAGCTCTGGGATATCTGTTTGTTTTGCTGCATTGGAATGCCCTTTGATATCAAAAATCAAATGGTGTTTTGCAGCATCTTCAAGGCTACAAACAAAAGGTTTTTTACAGTCAAAATCTATCAGAAAAAGGAAGGGTCTACCCTCTTTACAGTATTTATTGACCCTTTCGGTAAATGTTTTTAATTGCATTAAATCAGTCTCCACATTAAATATAACACCTAGCTAATTATTTGAGTTCAACTCTAGTAGGTCTCATTAATTACAATCATATTTTACAAATCTAGTTCAATTTATTCGATCAATCGCTCTATTTATCCTCAGCAATGATATAATGGAATATAGTTCTTTCAATTTCAAGCAATATGGAAATGAGTGATATGTATTGAGTATGCTAAAAAAAAGAGACCCCAAAACGACTGTAATGGGGTCTCGAAATCAATAATTACCAAAATTTGCCCTATGTTAAAGAGCGTGTCTTATTCAACTAATAACATTTTATTAGTCTGTGAATATTCTTTGGTTTCAATTTGATAGAATAAAACTCCTGATATTCCACCTAAATCTTTCTTTTGTATTACATGTTCACAAGCTCCAGAAATGAACTCCTCAGTATGTTTATAGATTAAATTTCCATTTACATCAACAATTGTTAGAGTAACTGGTCCTGTTTTTGATATTTCAAACTTTATCAAAGTTTGGTCAGACCATGGGTTTGGTTCATTCTGTGCCAAACTGTTGATCGCTAATCCAGAATCCTCCAAACTCACATTGATCGTCTCCAATCCTACTCCTTGGTATGCTTCTGATCTTGCTATTCTGTCACTCATTGATAAGCCTGTTGCTGACTTCTTCACTTTCACTGTGAATAAAGTACCTTCTCCATAACTCATCATCTTGCTTGCATTCCAGCTCATCGCTAGTGATCCATCTACCAATCCCATATTGTCAGCTGTAATGTCCATCTGCCCACTTGTCGCTTCTACAAT
>CALHKJ010000576.1 GCA_938033975.1 uncultured Saprospiraceae bacterium
CCTAAGTACATCCTTAAAGCCAGCTTGGATAACAACCACAATTCTAAATCAGAAGCTCCGCAAAAAGTATAAGAACTTCCATCTGCTGGATCGAATAAGGCAGTTGGTTGCATTGGGATTGAGCAATCATTTCCATCCATAGTCATTACCCCTACACCAATTGGGTCCAACCAAGGTGCCAATTGCTGAGTATTGGCAGTACCGTTTTGATCCCAAGAATGAAATATCTTTCCATATTGATCAGGTAATCCGTTATTGCTAGTACCAGAGCAAGCTGCTCCTCCCCCATGTAATTGTCCGATGATTCTCTTGTTAGTTAAATCAAAAAGAGGTGATCCCGAAGAACCAGGCTCAGTTGTGCCATCATCCCAGTCTGGCACCTCCCAATGGGTATCCGTCGTCCCACTAAAAGCACCAGATACAAGCGCCCCATCTTCAAAACTTATTTTTTTAACATCACCTCTTGGATGATGTATACCTGATGCGCCAATTGAAGCAACATCTGTTCTATCCCAACCAGAATAAAAGACATCGTAAAAATCCAAGGGATTATTGGTAAGCTCTAGTAAGCAAAAGTCAGAATCAGCTGCTTTGGCAACTACGGTAGCACCTTGAACTGTTTCATTGGTTGCTCCATCTGTAGTTGGTATTCCTGGGCAAGCTGGACTTGGACTATCATAGTTGAACATAAAAATATCATTCAGAACAGAACCTACTGCATCACTTGAAAAACAATGGTTTGCACTCAAGAAATACGAGCGACAATCATCACCTGTGTTGTTAATCAAAGCACCAGTGCAGAATCTTGAATTACCCGAAGTTAAGATTAAGCCGACTGATTTAATTTGATCTTCCCAACCAGATCCAATTGCACAATTAACATCATAATTACACTGACCAGAATCTTGAAATGCTTTAAGCATTTTATTTACTTGATTCCTAATTGATCTATATCCATGAACTACTCCACCTATCTCTATGACTCCTTGGCCAATCTGATCTGCTGGTTCAAAATATTCAATAATACATGATTCACCTTTTATGAAGCCTGTTGCAAACTCGCCATTAATTTTTTCATTTTGAGAAGTAAAAGGACCTATTACTTCTTTCCTTGACTCACTGTAGACAAACAATCTTCCACCAGTCGGTAGATCAAATCTCCTATAGTTTAAATTTATAGTTTGAGCATCTGCTGCCTTAATTTCCAATCTCCAAATTCTACCCCCATTCTCTAATTCTGTCCAAACTCCAGAATTATCTAAATCAAAATTTACATCTTGTAGTATACCGAATCTGAATGGTTTGTTTTCCCCTTGCTCTAAATTATCTTCCTCGATAATAGCTTCATAATCCAGGACAGGCATTACTTTAATCGGAGCTTTTTTTATTAGTTTTTGATCAAAAGAAGGTGGTGTTCCTTCCTTAAATACAGCCTGTGCACTGAGATTTGTAGTAAGACATACAAATAAAAAGCACAAAAAAGAGGAAGTGATAATTGATGAGTGGTGCATTTGTTTTTGATTTCTAGTGTTTGTAGTCAGATTGACTTGTCTGTGATTACAATATAGCATTTTCGAAAATACTTAAGAGTATGAAAATTGAATTGAGAATAGAATTGTAATGCATAAAACATTATTAGCCTTTCAAATTAAGAATTCGCAACTGAATTCTTTTTGAAATAGTTAAATTGCTGAAAAATTATTGTCAAATGCAATTAAACAGATCTGTAGGCATACTAACGATGAGGCTTATCTTAGCTTTCTTATTTTTTTGGCAAGGCTATGGCAAAGTTTTCAAATTTGGCATTGATAATGTCTACGAGAATTTCTTTAAGAGTACTTATCAAGACTTACTTCCTGATTTCTTAGTATTAGCCACTGCATACTATACTACCTTTGTTGAACTCATCGCAGGATTACTTTTGGTCGTTGGCATAAAAAGAGATTGGGCACTCTACCTACTAGCTTCCGTCCTGATCATTGTAACATTCGGTCACGGATTGGCAGAACCAATATGGGACGCATCTCATGTTTTAGTGAGGGCAATATTTCTAATTCCTTTATTATTGTTGCCCAAAGATTGGGATCGTTTTTCATTGGATTATCTTATAGGCAGAACGAGAGATAATCAATTAGATAATTGATCAAAAGTCTAAATAAAAAAATAATTGATGTCAACTATAAGAACCATCATAGAGATTTTGAATTTGCTGATTTTTCTTGCTATACTATTTGTGCTTTTTACCATTAATTTTGGAGGTTGGCTTATTGGCACTTCTTTATCAGGTATTTTCTTTTTATTACTCTTAGCAATTATCATAATCGTAGGAGTAATAACAATTGTCCAAAAGGAAAGAACAAAAAAAAGATCATTGTTGGGTAGAATTTTATCCTTCCTACCTATCATCAATTTAGTTGTCATAGTTATATTTTTTATAGTTTTCATTTTTAATAGATAAGTAAAACAGAAGATGGACAAGCATGCAAGTATTCTAAAACAAAAATATTAAGTACATAAAAAACACAATGCATCTTACTTTTATATTCTTATTTTATATTTGTAACTGTCTTGAAGGAAATAAAACATATAGCATTTCAAAACTTGCAGAATCCCAATGCTCGGTTTGACATGGTTAAGCTAGAGGAGCTCTACAAACGGGTCGATTTAGATCATTCTATAGAAAATCATCACAGGATCCAATTTTACATCCTTCTATTTATTGAAAATGGAAATGGAGTTCATTCGGTAGATTTTAAAGACTACAAATGTAAGAAAGGCACCATGCTTACGATTAGGAAGGATCAAGTGCAAAAATTTTTCATCAAACCAAAAGTTAGTGGCAGCCTTCTTCTATTTACTGATGATTTTTTGGTCAGTTATTTAGAAGAGACAGAAGTTCAAAAAACTATATTACTTTTTAATGAGTTATTGGTTAAGCCAAAAATACAATTAAAAAAACATGAGTTGAACATAGTATTTGATTGTATAAAACGAATTGAACATGAGTACTTTTCCACCAATGACGAGCACTCTATGAGTATCATTCGGAGCGAGCTACATATACTGATCAACCATCTTTATAGAATTAAAAGCAATACCCAAGAGATCAATCTAAACAAACGCTATCTAAAGGAATTTATCAGTCTTCAAAATTTGGTTGAAAAAGAAGCTAAGAATACAACCAAGGTAAAGGATTATGCTTTGATGATGGGACTGAGCACAAAGACATTGAATACCATTACCAAAAGTATCTTAGATAAATCTGCAAAGGAGTTTGTAGATGAAATTTGCACCAAGCAAATTAAACGTCTTCTTATAAACAGTAAGCTATCAATCAAGGAAATAGCTTATCAATCTGGCTTTGAAGAAACAAGCAATTTTTACAAATATTTTAAAAGACAAGCCAGCACCACTCCCGAACAATTCAGAGAGCAATTTCTCTAACTTTCCCATTTTTACAGTTCTTATTCTTTTTTGGATAATTAACATCAGTGGCAACTAGCGCATCTTTGTTGTATTAATTTTTTCAACAAAAACGATATGCGAATAATTACATTTTGCATGCTTGTATTGCTTGCTAGCTTAACAAGTTGCGCTACAAAAAACAACAATTCAACCACTACCAAAAAAGAAACTAAAATGGAAATTTCAAACAAAGACAAAGCCGTAGCTTTATTAAACAGTCTAAGCACGGGAGATCAAACACCTATCAGCTATATCAATCCAAATAAATACATCCAACACAATCTGGATGTAGGAGATGGTCTTGAAGGATTTGGTGCAGTAATGCAAAATGCGCCTGAAGGTGGATTTAAGGCAGAAGTCATTAGGGCTTTTCAAGATGGAGATTATGTTTTCACTCACACCAATTATGATTTCTTCGGACCTAAGGTCGGATTTGATGTATTCAAATTTGAAGATGGAAAGATAGTTGAGCATTGGGACAACCTAGCGGAAATAACGCCTCCTAATCCAAGTGGAAGAACGCAGCTGGATGGAGTAACTGAAGTTACAGATTTAGATAAAACAGCAAGCAATAAAAAGATAGTAGAGACCTTTATTGATGAAGTTTTACTGAATGGCAAAATGGATAACCTTACTACTCTTGTTAATCCAAGGAATTACATCCAACACAATTCTTCTGTTGCTGATGGACTTGATGGTCTAGGAGCTGCTTTGGAATTCTTTGCGAAAAATGACATGGTAATGATCTACGACAAAACTCATAAAGTATTGGCTCAGGGAAATTTTGTCTTAGCTATGAGTGAAGGTAAATTTGGAAAAGCACCAGGTAATCATGTAGCATACTACGATCTTTTCAGATTAGAAAATAATCAAATCGTTGAGCATTGGGATGTGATCCAAGCAATTCCTACAAAATCAGAATGGAAAAATTCTAACGGCAAATTTTAATCTAAGAATGCTTACGATTCCGACAACTAAAAGTATTCTCATTTTTACAGTATTATGTTTGATTTTGACCTTTCGGATGGAAAGTATAACACTGAACTTTGTTGTGAAAACATTTATTAATTAAAATTTAATATGGATAACATAAAAGTTGAAAAGGTACTAAGACATTTGCATGATGATGCAAAAAAGGATTATTTACGAATCGGAAAAGGAATGATAAAATCTATTATCAGACCAATTCAACCAGCAGATTTTGAAAAGGTATATCTACCTATCACTGAAGAGCAAGGAAAGGAATTACACAAACTAGTGATTGAAAATCAGTCTAAAAATGTTGTGGAGTTCGGAACTTCATTTGGTATTTCTACTATTTATTTGGCAGATGCGGTGAGGCAAACAGGAGGAAAGGTGATTACAACAGAGTTGATAGAAAGTAAGGCAAAGAAGGCCTTACAAAATATTACTGATGCAGGATTAAATCAGTATGTTGATGTAAGAGTTGGAGATGCGATGAAAACGCTCAGAGAAAATTTAGAGCCAATTGATTTTCTATTTCTGGACGGATGGAAGGACTTGTATTTGCCACTTTTCAAAATGCTTGAAAATAAATTTCATGCTGGCACAATGATCTATGCTGATAATATGGATATGGCCGCAACAAGATTGTATGGAAATTATGTATTAAACAATAAACAAAAGTACAGCTCTCAATTTGTGGACGGCGGCAAAGCATTGCTAACAGCTTGCGCTGCTTAATGACTATTTTAGTTAAGTTGGGTAATTGAACTATAGAAAGGGTAAAATTCATTTATTGAGTTTTACCCTTTTCTTTTATTAGCATCTGTCTATGGTCTGTGACAATCAAGCAAACAAAAATTATAAACTATATTTATAGGATATGAAATAAAAAATTGAGAAAGACATGATTAAGACAACAGATAAGCTAGAAAATTTGCTCAAAACAGGATTGGATTATTTTGGCTCTACTCCTGAAGTTGAACTCGCCTCTAAACCTTCAGCAGACAAATGGTCAAAGAAAGAAATCTTAGGACATTTAATAGATTCAGCCATCAACAACTTGCAAAGATTTACCGAAATACAATTTCAAGAAAAGCCTTACAAGATTAGAAAATATAATCAAGACGAACTGGTCAAAGCCAATGATTATCAAAATTCAGATACTCAAGAAGTTGTTGGTTTCTGGATTGCTATTAATCAACGAATCAATAGCTTAATCAAAAAACAAACAGAAATTAGTTTGAAGTATGAAATTGAAATAGATGTTGACACAACTCTAGACTTAAGATACTTGAATACGGCTTATGTTGATCATATGGAACATCATTTAAAGCAAATTATTTCCTAAATTACAACCTTATAAAAACTCGTAGCTTTCATGTTATTTAAGATGCATGACTATTTTTCCGCTATAAAGAGGCAGAAAGCCTACCTCGATCCCCTAACAACAATTCTTGATATTGATGGACACAAAGAGCCACCAATAAATTATTGGGATTTTCCGCTTCTTGGGAATTGTAATGTAGTTTTTTATCATTTTCAAATGTGAGTTCTGAAATCAAATCTCCATTTGCATCTAAACATTTCAATACATTAAAATTAGCTAGTCTTACTCTTGGTTTAATTGTGTAAGTAATATTTTCTTGCACAAGATGTATTGTTGCATCATGGCTATCCATATCGGCCACATGTACACCATCTTTATTGTATACTGATTGTTTTCGAAATTTTTCAATGGCGATAAAATAGGTCTCACCATCTACCTTAATGGGCTTCACCTTTTTCTTTTGCGTCAAATGTTTGTAAAATTTAGGAGCTATTGACACTATAACATTCCCCTCTTCATTAAAAATATCAATGCGTTCATATATGGCCGCATTCTTTAAAAATGAGTTTGAGGTAAAAGATTGAGCTGATGTGAAGAAACTAAGTTGGAAGAAAGCTAAAACTAATAATGATTGTTTCATAGTTCAATATTTTATATATTAATCAACTTAGGTGGAAAATAGTTTCAAATTAGCCCGACAAAACATATGCGAGAAATATTAGATCGTGATCAAATAGAAAGTAAAAACACTCGGAGAAGGAATCTCCTTCCTAAATGGGTTATCTTTTTTACATGGCTTTTTATGGCAATAGGACTTATAGTACCAATTGCTATAATAATGGGCTTCTTTGGAAAAAATTTTCTGGTATCACTATATGGCCTAACTTCTATTGAACCTATTTCATATATGGGTATTCTGATTCTTGGTTTATTTCTTTTGAAAGCAATTGTCGCTTTTGGTTTGTGGACCGAAAAGAAATGGTCAATCAATCTAGCAATAGCAGATGGAATTTTGGGAATTTTAATCTGCACTTTTACAATGGCAGTACTTCCTTTTATAGATGACAAAATTGGAGCCACTATAGTTGTCAGACTCGAATTATTAATATTGATTCCATATGTACTATGCATGAAGAAAATAAGAACTGTTTGGTATGAAAGCACATTACCGTAGATAAATATATTCAACTAAGCGATTTGTAAAAAATATGGTCGATTATCATTTCTAGAATTTATCAAACTTAACAAATCAATAAACTCGCTTCCTCAGTTGTTTGAATTATATTCATCATACTTTTGATATAATCCTTTAATGCAAGCCCACAAATACATATACTCATTCAGATACGATCACACAGAAAGCAACTTAAGCAAGCTTGAGTCCTGGTATATGTTTCACAAGAAAGAATCAAACAAACAGCTTTTTTCCAATATAGAAATAGAACCATCCAAAAGTGCCTTCATCAAAACTAGACTCGATGTAATTGCCTCATCGGATAACTATGAACATCTCATTGATCAAATTAAAAAGAAGGAAATCATGACCAATGGTTTTAAGGTTGAATATTTAATTTTGGAAGGTGATGAAACCAGAAACAAAGAACGACTTGGAAAATTGAAAGATGTAGGTTATAGTATCAACACTTTTCCGGATTATCACAACCCAACTATTACTTATGGTATTTGCACATACGAAGGTGTTTGGTATTTTGGAGTTGTGATCAAAAACAACTTCATTTGGCAGAAGCACAAACAGAAACCTTTTTCCTATAGCAATTCGATCAAACAAAATATTGCTAAGGCCTTAGTAAATATTGCTGCTTCTACAAAACGAAACCCAAAACTATTGGACGCTTGCTGTGGAGTTGGGACCATCATGCTTGAAGCCTGCTTTACAGGATACAGCATTGAAGGATGCGATATTAGTTGGAAGACCTGCAACAATGCTAGAGCGAATCTTGCACACTATGATTATGCCGCAGAAGTTCATCATGCAGATATCAAAGACTTAGATAAACAATATGATGCTGCCATTATAGACCTACCATATAATATCTACAGTCCAGCATCTGATATGGATATTTCCAATATCATCAAAGCTACCACCGAAATCACAAATAGACTTGTGATAGTATCTACTGCTGAAATTGGTGATGCAATTGAAAACGCAGGATTGACTGTGCTTGATTATTGTGATGTAAGTAAAAGAGGGAAAGCCAACTTTACTAGAAAGGTCTGGGTATGTGAAACTAGAAATTAATCTTGTTCACTTAATTGTTTCACCATAGGAAAGAGATGTTTGATGGCAATACCAAATGTGTGAGACATGGTTAAAGCAGTATTATTCATGACAACCATCACTGCATCTTTTTCAGGCGCAATCAACAGCAACGAAGTACAACCAGTCTGACCTCCTGTATGACCAAATACTTCTCCAAGTTCAGGATTTTCACCATAAATAAACCACCCCATACCATATGGATTACCATCATAAGCCAAACCCGGCTCTGCCGTCATCATTTCAAAAGTAGTCTCTTTGATAAGTGTGTGATTAATAATTGCTTTCCCAAACTTTAATAAATCGTCCACAGTAGAATATATTCCTCCACCTGGAATTCTATTACTAAGATTGTTTGTTTTTGACAAACGAATTTTTCCTCGCTTCTTACGATGGTATAAAGCACTCTTATTTTCATATATCTGATCATAGCGCTCTACTCCTGTTTGATCCATTCCTGCTGGTGCCCAAATATTTTCTTTCATATACGCCTCATAACTCTGACCAGAAACAACTTCAATAACCATTCCTAAAACTACATAGCCATAGCTAGTATAATGCTCGGCATTTCCAGGCTGAGCTACCAAATCTCTATCTTGAAAAACAGTTGCTGCTTCTGCAAGACTATTGTATTGAATTGTGCTTTCTGTTTCCTTACTTGATTTATATTCTCCAATACCTGATGAATGCAACAATAATTGGCGTGTTGTGATTCGACTGGCATGTCGTTTAGGATAATTAGGAAGATAGGTCTCAATTGGAAGATCTAAATCCAACTTCCCTTGTTCATACAACTGTAAGGCCGCTACTGCAGTCATCGATTTTGCAATGGAAGCAATACGATTTAATGTACCTCTTTCAAAAGGTATTTTGGCTTCCATATTCCTGTAGCCAGCAACTGCAACCACTTCTTTATCCCCAACTAAAATTGCAGCAGTACCTCCACAAAACTGTCCGTCTGCAACATCTTTTTGCAATATTTGGTCTAGCTCGGTTGTTAGTACATCTACTTGAGCTATTAGTGGGCCAAATGAATAGAAAAATAAACTTGTAATTATGATCAATGATCTCATTATACACCTCTTTTTATGAATAATAATTATTACAAGTTTAAACTTAAAAATATCCTAAAAACACTGCTATTACTCACTTAGGGGTGAAACCCGCCGCTTTAGGGCTGAATTTATCGCTGATTAAAAGCTCAGACTTATATTTCTGAGAAACAGGAACTGAGATTTGGGTCATAGCTAAGGTATTGCCATCTAGCCATTGGATAAAATGGTGTGAGTTTACCATATATGAGCGATGTGTTTGTATCATTTCTGGGACAGCATCACTCAATTTTCGCAGACTAGTGCGCAACATCTTTTTTTGCAAAGTACCCTCTAATAGGTAATGGACAATAACATAATTATTAGCAGCTTCAAAGGCCACAAGATCAGTTTGCTCCAGTTTTAGGATATCAAGTTTGTTGTCTCCAACCAAGCTCAATTTTGTAGATGTAAGTTCTAATGGCTTTGCTTTCTCTATTTTTCGGGCAATAAGATATCGACCTAATAAAATCATTGG
>CALHKJ010000577.1 GCA_938033975.1 uncultured Saprospiraceae bacterium
GACTATGGAAAAGAAACCCTCTTTTCTGTTTTGGATAAAATATTGCTTATTGCCATCCTTGGAATACAGATTTATATTCTTAAAGATTTGACGATTGAGTCTTTTATACTCAGTATCACGGCAGCCAATATATTGGCTATATTAATTGCTTATTCACGTGTTAGAAAAATAACTAAGATTGATTTTTATTTTTCAATAAAGGATGCATTCTCAATTTTAAGAGAAAGCTTTGGTTTTGCCTTGGTGGGATTGTTTATGAATCTGTTTAATCGAATGGATGGGGTGATGTTGGAAAGAATGTTGGACGATAATGCATACGCTTCGGGAGTATATGCAGCAGGATATAGGATCCTAGATGCCTCAAATATGTTTGCCCTTTTATTTGCGAGTTTATTGCTCCCTATGTTTGCTTATAGACTGCACAAAGATGGTGAAGTTGGTGAACTTGCATCACAAGCTGCAAGGATTATGTTGGTAGTAGTATCAATGGTCGTCTTACCAGGATATTTCTATGCAGAAGAAATTATGGAGTTTCTTTATGTTGATTATACACAGCAGTACGCTGATGGATTCCGCATTTTGATATTAAGTTTTATTGGAGTTGGGTTCTCATATATTTATGGAACTCTGATCACAGCATCTGGAAAATTGTTCCTTTTCAATATCATTCTCTTTGGCGGTATCTGTATCAATTGGTATTTAAATTATAAGTGGATTCCAATCGAAACAAGTATCGGAGCAGCCAAGGCCACACTAATAACTCAAGTTTCTGTTATGATTTTGCAATTTTTATTGGTTACCAAGCAATTTGCCTTGAGAAATAGCTTGAAACCATTGCTATCAGTGATTTTATTTATCTTTTTGGCTGTTGTCTCATCCTATTTTATTTCCGAAATTTCAATTCATTGGATGATAAAACTTGTATTAAGCGTAATTATCATGATTATTGCATCATTTTTGATGGGTCTTATTCGTTTAGATACTTTCAACAACGCAGAAGTTGATTAATAAGACCAACTATACTTGATATAAACCAACCGATGAGTCAAAACGATAATCTGCTTGATCTTGTAAATGCAATTTACAGGTGGAGAAAACCTATTATAATAAGCTGTGTCCTTGCAGCTATTATTTCTGTAATAGCAGCATTGATGCTCCCCAACTTTTATACCTCAAAGACGATTTTTTATGCAGCAAGCCCTGACCTAGCCAAACCAATTCCAATTGGTGCAGATAATACCAAAAGAGAAATCTATGGTACGGATACGGATTTAGATCGTTTATTCTCAATCGCCAACTCTGAAGAATTATCAGACTATCTAATTGATGAATTTGATTTATACGATAGGTATGAAATTGATCCTGATGGGGAACAAGCAGGATATGCTGTAAGATTGTTGGTTGCTAAAGCCTATAAGACTGAGAAAAACAAATTTGATGCACTCGAACTATCATTTGAAGACAAGGATCCTGAGGTAGCTGCAAAAATTGCCAAAGCAGCAAGAGAAAAAATAAATGAAATTGCTCAACGCATGATCAAAGAAAGTCAGTTTAATTTAATGTCTAATAGTGAAAAAGTAATTGCTGAAAAAGACACTTATCAACAAAGTTTAATTGAAAAAATCACCAAGCTAAAAGATGAATACAAAATTTATAACTCAGCATCAAAAGGTGAAATATTAAGTGAACAATTGACATCAACTTCAGCAAGTTATGCCAACCTAAAAGCAAAGCTTTCAGTTTATAAAAATTCCCCTACACTAAGAGATTCAATTCCAATGTTGGCTGCAAAGGTAGAAGGAATGAAGATCCAACTTAGCCAATTAAACAAAGAGGCAACATCATATGCAAACGGCAGTGGGGAGATTGAAAAATTGGGTTTAGAGATGAAAGAAGTAGCAGAGCAATTGGCATTAGATAAGGAACGATATAAGCAATTGAAATCTGCTTATAACTCTCCATTTACAGCTTTGCATTTGGTACAAGAAGCAAAGATTCCGCATATAAAATCTAGACCTATACGATCTTTAATTGTTATAGGGACAACAGGTGTAACCTTTATTTTAAGTGTGATTTGGGTTCTATTTATGAATCAATATAAAGAAGTAAACTGGAAATCTGTTTTCAGCGATGAGCCTAGATCATAGTCCATCTATAGCACAGACAAAGAGTTTCTATGCAGTAAGTTTCCTTGGGATATTTTCTTGCATTGCAGCTGCAGTACTAAGGGAGCCCTTTATTGCTTTGATTCCTTTTGGTTTCCTTTTTAGTTATCTGGCTATTGTTAATTACAAGCTTATATATATTGGCTTTTTTGCCCTTTTACCTTTTTCAATTGAAATGACTTTACCTGGAGGATTAGGAACAGATTTACCCTCTGAACCACTCATGTGGTTTTTGACAGGCTTGTTCTTTCTTTTAGTATTGTGGAAGGGTAAAAGCTTAAGCAAACAAATATTTACCAATTCAATAAGTTTGGTAATACTCCTGCATTTACTTTGGATGTTTATTGTCACCATGATGTCAACATATCCAATTATTTCCATCAAGTTTTTCTTGGCGAAAATATGGTACGTTGTTCCCTTCTTCTTTTTACCATTTGTGATATTAAAAGGTGATTCAGATTATCAAAAGATATTTCGATACTTCATTTACACAAGTATCATAGCTGTATCTTATGTGATGATCAATCACGCAGCAAGTGGTTTTTCTTTTGCAGAAATCAATTTTGCCGTAAGGCCAATATTCAGAAACCATGTAAATTATGCTGCTATGTTGGTTTTGCTATTTCCGTTTATATGGACGATGGCACGAGTAACCAAAGAGAAAAAGTTTCTGGCTTTTATGCTTTTCTTTTTAGTGGCTATTTATTTTACTTATACCCGTGCGGCTTACGGCGTTATATTTTTATCCGTAGCTATGTATTTTGTAATCAAATGGAGACTATTAAAATGGTGTGTACCAGCTGCAGTTTTAGTTGTTACTATTGGTCTCAATAGCATGATCAAAGGAAATGAATACTTAGAACTTGCCCCTCAATATGAAAAGACGGTCAGTCACACAAAATTTAATAATCTGATTGAAGCAACATATAAAATGGAAGATATTTCGACCATGGAGAGATTGTATCGCTGGGTTGCTGGATTTCACATGGTTAAAGAAAAACCTTTTTTTGGTTTTGGCCCATCTACTTTCTATAGTAATTATCAGCGACATACTGTAAGTAGTTTCCAGACCTATGTGAGCGATAATCCAGAAAAATCTGGAATCCATAATTACTATTTAATGACCTTGGTCGAGCAAGGGATTTTTGGACTTTTGATTTTATTTGTATTGATTC